>JARRRD010000029.1:0-16685 GCA_037381085.1 Candidatus Sulfobium sp. | reverse complement strand
GGGGGAAATAACAGAAGGCAAACCGCGTTCTTGCAGGAATCCCCTTTTTTGCAGGGCAGGGTTCCTAATTCAACCTTCTTAGGCCAACGATTGATTGGTCGGACAGCTGATTTATCCACGCGACTCTTGTATGAATTTGCGAATCTTCTCTCGAAATGTCTATGGTATCACCTATCCTGCCAAGAAATTGTCCCAATATCTTTATGGCCATTCCTTCTGTGGAAAAGTCGATTGACTTTGCTTCAAGGCGTCGCCCCTGAAAAGCCAGAACCACATCATCCTCTTTCGCAATACGTTCCTCATGCCTTCTGTCAGGTCCGGATGTTCCGCTAAATCTAAATCCGCAGTAAGGGCACGGAAGATAGCTTTCTTCGGCAGCACTGTATGAATTCCTTCCACATTTTGGGCACAATTGCTTAAACATCTACATAGCCTCGCTATTCCATATAAAGACTAGCAGAGTTGGGAACTTTTTTCCAGAAAAATTAATGAGAAAATGAGATTAAGGAATCAAATCGCACGGGAATAAACCTCAGCACAACGGCATAATGGAGGAAAGAACGATGACAATGAATGTACTGGGTTGTGCAGCACAGTCCGCCAAGGACTCCCTGGCCCCGTATCTCTTTGAGCATCTCATGGCATCGCTCATAGACAGATAATACGAAGAGGATGATGCATATGGCAAAAAAGATATTGGTACTGTCTGCAAGCCCGAGAAAAGGCGGGAATTCTGATCTGTTATGTGATCAGTTCATGCGCGGGGCCTGTCAGGGTAATGGAGGCAAGTGTATTCAGAAAGATGATATGGCCTGAAGTCCTCGATAAAATGATAGCTGCAGATGTGATCGTGATGGCGACACCCGTATACTTTTACACCATGAACGCACAGATGAAGACACTGATTGACAGGACCTGTTCTCGGTATACAGAAATCAGAAACAAGGAATTTTATTTCATCGTAGCAGCTGCCGACAGCAGGAAGCGGGCAATGGAGAGGACTATGGAAGGATTCAGGGCATTCACATCCTGTTTGAGCCGGGCAAGAGAAAAGGGGATCATCTACGGAACCGGCGCCTGGAAAAAGGTATCAAGGATGAGATGGGCAAAGAAGCCAGCCCCGTGCCAGCAGACCTGGACAAAAATGAATACGGCGCAAAGGTCAGGGCAAGGCTTGCCGGCCGGGAAGTAATTCCGCCTCCCAGCGGGTTACTACACCCCGATTATCTTCCCGGCATTTGGTGCCGCGTTTTCAACTCTTCGGACGCGTGTAATTAAAAAAGGGGCAACAGTTGGATTGTTGTCCCCTTTCTTGTTGTTCCGGCAGGCAGTGTTGATTAAAGCGCTTATAGCTGAAAAGCCGATGCGACTATGGGCTGACGGTCCTGCCAATTCCGTTACGCATCTCACGCACTCTGGCGGTAGGCAGCATCTCTCTCGTCGATGATTTTTGAGGCCTCAAGAAGGAGATGCATGGTATCCGATGTCACATTTATCTCATTCGTCGACTGACCGTGCAGAATGGAAAATTTTCCTTCCTCCCAGCCCATGAGTTCGTAAAAGGCCTCGGGGCCCCGCAGACTCCCTGCGGAGGCATTAACTATTTTCCCATGGGAGAGATACAGAATGCCTTTTCCCTTTGTCCCTACAATTTCCACCTTGGCCGTTTTCAGTCCCAGACTCAGGATCTGGATTATATCGGAAAGACTGAAGTCTTCGATCCTGCCCGAAAGCCCGCTGTCACCTTCCCGTGCGACGGAAACGGGAGGCTCCGATAGCATGCTCTTTACCTTGGCCGCCAGTGCATCGATGGTTACCGGTCTTAAAATATGGTCGACATCAATGAGAAAACTCTTGAGATAGTCCTTGTTGGGCGCGATGATCAGGAAACGCACAGGAAACCTCTGCTGTACGGTCTGGTAAAACTTCATAAACGCCTCGGGGCCCAGTGTGTCGATATCGGCTATTACGAGCTCCGGTCTTTTCTGCCTGATGCCGCCGAAAGCGTCGACGCTGTTAGCCGTATGCACTATGTCCCATTCTTCAACGGGCATGCCCAACTTCATCATGGCGGCTATGTTTGCCTCGCGTTCGAATATGAGGATGCTCTTCTTTTGTATCTTCTCGGCCGGCTCTTCTCTTACCACGGACAGGAATATTTCCACTACTTCCGGATCAAACTGGCTCCCCGCATTCTTTCTGATCTCGAGAAGGGCCTGATCCTTTGTCATAGCTCTTCTGTAAGGTCTGTCCGTTGTCATTGCATAATAAGAGTCTGCGACGCATATTATTCGTGCGCCTATCGAGATCTCTCTTCCCTTCAGACCCAGGGGGTACCCGCTTCCGTCATAATATTCGTGATGCTGGCTGATTATGGGATCGAGGTTCCAGGGAAATTCGACCTGCCTCAATATCTGGACCGTATAGGACGAATGAGCACGCATCGGCGTCAGTTCGAATTGGCTCAGTCTTTTGTTCTCCTCGAGTATCTGTTGATGGATCATCAATTTCCCCAGATCTCTCAGAAGGGCCGCCATCTGAATAGCTTCAACAAGGGTATCCTCCAGTCCCATTTTGATAGCGATCTTTCTCGAAAGCTCTGCAACGAGATGATTATTGTTGAAGAAATATTTGTCGTTCACCGAGAATATCTGCAAGAGCCGGTCTGCAATGGAATAGGAGAACTTCTTCATGCCCGAGAGTTCTCTGTCGATCACGCTCATGCTGTCCAGATAGTCTCTGACCAGTTTCAACAGTTCCTGGATGTTGACCGAAAACTCTTCCGCTTTTTCTGAAAAAGGGGAAATGAAGATGGAGCCGACTCCCGGTCTGAGCTTTTCTATCAGATTCTTGAAGTCCTGTTTGCTCATCCCCTTGAGTTCAGATCCGACCAGAACCAAGCCGACATTTTCCTCCTGAAGTATCCGCAACGCCTCCAGAGAATCGCCGGTATCGAAAACTCCGTGTTCTTCGTTTTTCAGCAGGGAGCGAAGAAGATTCCTCTGCCGGTCGTCCCTATTGAATATTAGAACCGCTTTTGGTCCTGGCATATTGCCCTCCTCTATGTAATCTTATCATATTCTGCCGCAAACGTTAAGTATTTTCCAACAAAAACCATGCAAGAAGAATACCACAACGATGCTCCCTTGGCACTATCAGGAGCCGGCACCATAAGCATTGCATGATTTTTCTTTAATTTAGAGTAGTTATGATTGTCGGGTACCCGGTCAGACCTGAAAATGTGAATACCCGCAAATCATGTGGTATTGCCGGAATTATGTAGTAACCTTGGCGTGTTACGTCAGTTCAGTGCCCCGGCGGACCACATTCCAACCAGCTTTCCCGCACTTTACCCTATTGCTGCACAAGACCCTCTGAAAAGCGCGGAAGGGGCAGCGAAAAATGTCTTGTAGCGACACCTTACAGCCCTTGAGAGGGGTCTGCCGGCCATTTTTCGAAAGTCACTAAACGTTGGGTCCTCATTTATGTGGAAGATGGATAGATCATGTCGTCATTACAAGACTTTTTCGATGTTCCTTCCGTCCTGCTTTGTACCGTTAGGGTTCTGTTACCGGCAATCTCCCTGGAAAATCCTCTCTCTTTTCATTCTACAGCAGTGGCACGTCGGCATGGAGACTCTTTAGATTTTTTCTTGTCAGACCGACAGTTCCCGGATGAGCGCTTCAAGGAGTCCGGTTATGACGGTAGGGTCGAAATCATTGCCCAGATGGGGCAGGATATTGGGCTCGGGCAGATCGCCCCTTATTTCTTTTTCGAGGACACGGCAGAAGGCCGCCACTATTTTCCCGTCAAACTGGGTGTCCAGGCATCTCTTTACCTCGACCAGGGCCTCCCGGAGGTCCAATTTGTCCCTGTATGCCCTCTCCGATGTCATTGCATCGAAGGAGTCGGCAAGCGTCAGTATCTTCACTCCTTCATCCAAGTCCTGGGCCATGAGAGCACTGGGATAGCCCCTGCCGTCAAGTCTTTCATGATGATGCTTAACCATCGTTACCACATTCTTCCACGGGAACTTGATCTTTGAAAGTATCTTGTAGGACAGGGCGGGATGCCTCCGCAATTCAAGGAGCTCCCTGTCCGTCAGGGCTTCCTTCTTGTTGAGCAGCTCATTGCTGATGATCAGTTTTCCCACATCGTGGAGGAAGCCCGCGATGTAAATCCCCTCCACATCCGACTCCTCCCACCCGAGTTCGCGGGCTATCGCGACCGAATATTTTGCGACCCTCTGTGAATGGTTTCTTGTATAGACGTCCTTGGCGTCAATTGCGGCCGCAAACGCCTGGATCGTATCGTGATAGATCCGCCTCATCTGCTCGTAAAGCCGCTTGTTCTCATCCAATTGGCGGGAAAGGTCCATGAAAAGCATATGGTGGTTGATTGTAATCGCTATCTGGTTGGCAATTACCTTCAGCAGTTCAAAATCCTCCGGACTGTAAGATGCGGACGTGAACTTACGGCTCAACACGATGAGGCCGATGAATTCATCCCTCACCCACAACGGCACGAATATCTCCGCCCCCGTCTGAACAACGCCGTCCCGGAACTGGTGGAAAGCTGCCGTGCCCTCACCGTCGGCGAGGCTGTAAGGTTCATTCTTTTTCATCGGGAGAACATGCCCGAGTCTGATCTTGAGCTTCGGCGAACCCTTCCTGTCAAATCCCCTCCGCGCTATCGGGATGATCTTCCTCTTCTCCTTCTCATACCAGAATATGGCGCCACGATTTGCGAGGAACGTACCCATGATAACGTAGAGCACCGACTGGATCTTGTCGCCAAAATCCTTTTCCGAGGTGATTTCCTTCCCGAGATCGGCAAGTGCCGAGATGTTGTAGAGGGCCCTCTTAAGCTCTATCGTCATGAACTGCTGCCAGAGTCGAAATACCGGAAGGCCTCTTCCTCGTCACCGAACACAAGCATATGGTTCGTGAGGCCAAGCATCTCAAAGGTATCGCTGTGCACCTTGCTCAGGTTGGTGAAACAGAGGACGCCTCCGCCTTCCTTCAGCCCTTCCATTATATGCAGCAGCAGAGAGATCCCGATGCTGTTGATGAAATCGGTACCGGAGAAGTTCAGGACCACTTTCTTGATCCCTTGCGAGAGGTATGAGTTGCACTTGCTTACGAGGCTTTCGCCTGCCAGGTTATTCAGGTATCCCTGCGGGTAGAGTACCACCACATCCCCGGCAAGCCTGGAAATTACCTTAAAGTTAGTCGCTTTCATTGAGCACCTCGTCGGGCTTTATATTCTTTGTCAATATTACTCTTGTCCTGTCAGCGAGCCTCTCGATCCTGACGTCGTCCATTATCCTGCGCATGAGCTTGAACCCCCAGCCCCTCTTGTTGTCGGAAGAGAGCTGTTTCTCAATATCCAGGGTCTCGTCAGTGCCCGGTTTGAAGAACTTCCCCGGACTTTCTATGATGATCTCCAGTCTCTCCCGTTGCACGGAAAACTTCAGAAAGATCCTCTTGTCGTAACTGCCGCTGTGTTCCATGGCATTTATGCAGGATTCGATTATGGCAAGCTGGATCTGCTCCGTCACCTCGGAACTCAGGTTCATGTTTCTGCCTATCTGCTCGACTGCCTTCGATGCCACGAGTTCCGCATCGGCTATCATTGGAATGATCATCTCGAAACATGAGGCCGCACCTCCCGCCGGGAAGTACTTGGACTGTATCAATTCCCTCGCCCTTTCCCTCTTTACCCCCTCGACCTCTCTCATGTGGAGGCTGTGTATGAAATCATTGAGGACGTAGTCTTTCGATTCCGAGGACGCGGGTTGCATCATACCGCTGATACTTACGGCGTCCAGCACCGGCATTAGAGAAGACTCTCGCACGCCCAGGACTCTTGAGAGCATACCGGCCTCGGGCATGTCGGCATCCGATCGCGTGTACTGTATGAGTATCTCGGCGGCCATCCTTCGGCCGCCGGCGGTGCCTACGAATTCACCTAGCACCGAAGACCAGTAGAAAAAGGTCTCACCCTGGGATACTTCGAAGCTGTAACACTCCCAGAGGTCTCTCTCGGTGATTTCCTTCTTCTGCATCTTTCGCAGCGAGTTCACCATGTTCATGATATAGAGCGGGTTGCCGCCCAGAAAGTTCATGAACTTCAGTGAGAGTTCCCGGTTGTCCCTTATCCCCAGCCTTTCGCAGAGCGAACTGAAGAGGGAATGGGCGACATCTTCAGGAAGCGGCCCTATGAACATTCTCTCCGCTTTTCCACGGAAGGACTTGTCGGTGAAGATGGACTCCAGCAAGCCTTCGGGGGAGCCGGTCATTATGTGTGGACAGAGAGACGTGTTTATGGAGTCGTCAAAGAGGCTTATCGGACCGGAAACATCGCCGGGGCTGGTCTCGTAAAGCTGGTTGGCCATATGGAAATCATCGAACATTATGAGAACGGTATTTCCGCCCCTGGCGGCGGCGGTCAGGGGAGCCGAGATAGCCCCGACGGCCTGCGCCTGCGGATCGTCATTCCACAGGTGCTCCTGAAAATCATCAACGAGGTCGATCATCCATTTTAGTTTCAGAGAGTACATGACGGGCACGAGTCTCGCCAGGGGAGCACTCATATTTTCTGCCAGTGACGGGTCCCTTTTCACGTAGGCAAGATACTGCCTGATGAACCTGTTAAAGTAATCTTTAGCAAAGTGGTTTGCCTTCAGCGCCGATCTTCGGAAGGAGTAGTAAAATGGCACCACACCCCTGTCTTCCCAGAAGAGAATGCGGTAGAGTTGCTTGAGAAGCTCGGTCTTGCCCATGCCGCGAGCAGCTTCAAGGAGTATGTTGCCCGCCACCGCGCCTTTCCCCGACGCGGCCAGCTGCTTCAGGTAGTCAATATCGGCTTCCCTGTTGACGAAATCCTTTGAAGGGATCGCATTAAACGGCACGGCCGACCGCCCCGCTCATTGCCATGCTGGCTGGACCCCGTTCACTGCACCTGCCGACTTCACCATGTGTCTGGTCCCCCGGATAATAAATTGGTTACTATTATACCACTTATACGGCCTTTCCGGTTTATGATAAAATCCTTCATGTCCTATGTCGACGTCGTATTCCCGGTAAGTCTTGGTCCTCTTACATACAAGTGCCCGGCCGGACTGGCGGGAAGGGCCGAGCCGGGCATGATTGTCTCGGCCCCCCTGAAAAACAGGATTACCAGGGGCATAATATGGGGCCCGGGCTCTGTTCCCCCTGCTGGTAAAGTGAAGGATGTGACGGAGATACACGGTACGTCCCCCGTGCTCGGTCGCGGAATGATGAAGCTTCTCCGATGGATGGCGGACTACTATCTTGCGCATGAAGGTACAGTACTCAAGCAGACGGTACCCAGGGAAATATTTGCCGCTGCGAGGACGGCAAGGAGGTCCGGGAAGTCGGGCTTACCCAATTCTCCTGACGGCCTTACGGCCGTCCCCGAGGAGGACATCTCCGATATCAAGATGGCGATCGCAGAGAAGCAATACCGGGCTTTTCTGGTCCACGCGGCCTCTTCGAACTATGAGTACTCGCTTGTCCGGACACTTCTCGACACCGGGATCAGGAACGTTCTGGTCGTCTTCCCTGAAATCTCCCGTGTAAGTACTTTGTCCGGGGCGCTCGGGGAAAGATTCCGGGACAGGGTGTGCGTCCTCCATGGGGATGTCGCCGGTGGCAGGCGGTCGGAGTACATCCGGGGGATACTCGCAGGAACTCACGACATAATAGTCGGAACCGGCCTCGCTCTTTTCGCCCCGATACCTCATGTGTCCCTCATCGTGGTTCTGCAGGAACACAGCAGTTCATATAAACGTGAAGAGGGTATCAGGTATAACATCAGGGATGCGGCCGTAATGAGGGGTTATATGGAGGAATGCACGGTAGCACTGACGTCCATATCGCCCTCTATAGACTCTTACTTCAATTCCATGGCCGGGAAATATTCCCTCATAAGGCCCCTTGGCGGTACGGGACGTCTCCGGGCAAAGACTGTCGACATGAAATTCGAAAAAAAGGCAAGCCCGGGCATCTCCAGGACCGCTCTTGATATTTCCAGGAGCCGGCTCAGCCAGGGCAAGCGAATAATGTTTGTCATCAACAGGCGGGGCCACTCCACTCTCTTTCTCTGCGGCGAATGCGGCCATACCGAGCAGTGTCCTTCCTGCAATATTCCTCTCGTTCTTCATAAGAAAGAAAAAGTCCTTAAATGCAATTACTGCGGTCTCGTTAAGGATATCCCCCGGAGTTGCGAAAGATGCGGCGGCCACCATCTGAAACTCCTGGGTTACGGCACTCAGAAGGTCCAGGAAGAAATCGGACGACTTCTCTGCACGGAAGCCGTCAGGTTTGACAGCGACGAAGTGAAGAAGGACTCGGAAATTGCCGAGATCCTGAGGACCATAGCGGGCGGCTCGACAAAGGTGATAGTAGGTACGAGGATGATGACGAAGAGGCTGGAGACTGAAAAATTCGGTCTGGCTGTGGTCCTGAATGCGGATGCCTCCCTGAATATACCCGATTTCAGGGCGTCAGAAAAGACCTATATGGAGTTACTGTCCATAGGCGAGCTCCTCGAGCCTGGAGGGCAGATGATCATACAGACACGGTTTCCCCGGAACCCGGTCTTCAGATATCTGAGGGAGGGCGATTATCCCTCCTTTGTCCGTGAAGAGCTGGAGGTAAGGAAGAAGCTGCATTATCCTCCCTATTCCAGGCTGTTGCAGATCACATTTTCCGGAAATGCGGACCTTGCCAGGGCGGAAGAAACGGTGATGAAGGCAGGGGACAACGTGGAGGTGCTCGGGCCTGTTATCGCCAGGAGCAGGAAGGGGGAGGAGCAGATAACTTTTCTGCTCAAATCGGGGGACAAGAGGCTGCTGAGGGCCGCAGCGAAGAAAATAACGGACGTCAGCGGGACCGTTAAGGGACTTAATGTCGTTGTCGATGTAGACCCGCTCTGAAGTGGCGACTCTTTAAGGGCTTCGCTGTTTTTCCATATCTTCCAGAAGCGCCGTGTAAACCTCGCGTACCTGTTGCCGCGTCTCCTCCCTGCTGCCGCTGTTGTCGATTGTGTAATCGGCCAGTTCCTTTTTCCGGCTGATCGGCATCTGGGAGTTCAGCCTCATTATGGTGTCCCGGCGCGGAACCCCTGCTGCTTTCAATCTCTCGATGGCTGTTTCTTCCGCAGTATAGACTGTTATGACCTTCCTGAACCTCTCCCTGTAACCACCTTCGAAGAGAAGAGGTACTTCCACGATGACAAGACTTTCCTTGTCTCTTATAGCGGCGAGCAATTTGTCCACTTTCTCAAAGACCAATGGGTGGAGAATGACCTCGACCCCTTTTCTTAACGTCGCATCACTGAATATCCGTTCCGCGACCGCCCTCTTGTCCAGCCTGCCCTTATGGTCAAATACTTCCGGGCCGAGCAGATCTTTCATGTTGCTCAGAACTTTTGCCTCCTTGAGGACCTTATCGACAACCTTGTCGCTTTCGATCGTAACAGCACCGAGATCCCTGAACAACAGGAGGACAAAACTCTTGCCCATGCCGTAATTTCCCGTTAATCCCGCGATAAACATGGGTCTATTATAGTCTTTTTCCCCGGAATTGACGTGATTTCGACATCTGGATTATATTAATAGTTAAGTCTAGCGACGGAGGTATGAGTAAGATGCCCATCTATGAATATCAGTGCGAGGCATGCGGAAAGCATCATGAGATGATGCAGAAAATTACGGATGCACCCCTCAAGGTATGTCCGGATTGCGGCGGTAAAATGAAAAAGCAGATTTCAAATACGTCTTTTGTCCTTAAAGGGACGGGATGGTACGTCACGGATTATGCATCGGACAGGAAGAACGGCGCCGCCCGGGAGCCGAAGGGCGAAAGCGGCAAGGCCGACAAATCCGCGACAGGCAAGAAAGAGGGGGTGAAGGCCGAAAAGAAGACCGGGGCGAAGGAAGCAGCGGTCTCCAAGTAGTGTCCCGGGCTCACGCACATATCCCTTTCCAGAGGATACCGGAACATATCGATGTCATAAAACAGCACTCTCTGAACCTTGAGATATATTTCGGGTCGGCCGTCCTTGACTCGGTATCACTTTCGCAGATCTCCGGTCTTAAAGAGAGACTCGACTATAACCCCGGCCTTTCCATCCACGCGCCTTTTATGGACCTCTCCCCGGGTGCTGTGGATCCCATGGTACGCACCGCGACAATGGAAAGGTTCCGTCAGATTCTCGACGTTGCGGAGGTATTGAGGCCTAAGACGGTTGTCTTCCATTCGGGCTACGAGAAGTGGAAATATGCTCTGAATGTGGACCTGTGGCTGGAGAAGAGCCTTTTGACCTGGCGACAGGTAATCGAAAGGGCCGCCGGGATCGGGGTTAAGGTGGCGATAGAAAATATATTCGAGGACGAGCCGTCCAATCTGAAGCTACTCATGGAGCATATGAATTCCTCCGACTTCGGCATATGCTTCGATACGGGGCACTTCAATCTCTTTTCGAGACTTCCGCTGGAAGAATGGATGGAATCCCTGAATCCCCATATAATTGAACTTCATCTCCATGACAACGATCAATCATCGGACCAGCACCTCCCTATCGGAGAGGGGACGTTTGATTTCGGCAGGTTCTTTGCACTCCTCCGAAACCGCAACTGTGTCTACACCATCGAGTCCCATACTCCCGAAAAAGTCCTCAGGAGCATGGAATCCCTCAAAAGGTTTACAGATATCTGACGCTGTTCCTGATGGAGAAGCCCTTCAGCACCGGTTCTCCGTCGCCCTTGTACTGGACCATGACCATGTGGGATTCGCCCATTCCGCCGGGCAGAACCAGTCTCTTTATGCGGGCGAGTTCGAGGGAGTAATCGTGCCCGGCTGAGGCGATTCTTTCCATTTCCCCGTGTACGCCCAGTGACATCAGAAAGGCGCCCTGGCTGGTGAAGCCCCTTGTTTTGAGACCTATCTCCTCACCCCATCTCCCAAGATCGGAAAAATTCACATGTGCGGTTATATCCTGTTCTCCGATGTGTTTGAACGGGTCCTCACTGATCCTGTGCCCGTAATAGCACATGAGGGTCCCCCTGTCCCTGTCGTCACTGAAATAATCACGGGCACTATATCCGTAATCGATTGTCATGATAAACCCGTCCCGCAGTCTTTCATTTACGGAATGCAGCCATTCCCTTGCCCTGAGGTTCACTTCGGTCCTGTAACCTTTTGCAAGCGGCGGCACGTTTCCTCTGAAATAATACTCCAGCGCCGGCGTACTTAAAGGGCCGGTCAGTTCCCGGAACTCCCCCTTGCCGTCGACCCCGACGTAGATCTCCTGCATCCTGTCTTCCATGAGGACGAGGTGGACGGGAAACGCGTCTATGAGTTCGTTGGAGAAGACGCAGCCTCTTACCGTCCCGACATCCTTCAGGGAAGGATACCACCGCACCTTACCGGAAAACCGGGCGAGCAGGGCCTGTTGCCTTTTCTTCGTCGCGGGATTTGGTTCGACCAGAAAATAACGCAGGGCATTGAAGCATTCCCGTTCCTTGAGGTAGTCCAGCATGTCGCAGCAGATGCGGCCTTCACCGGGGCCCGGCTCGACGATTGTGAAACCGTCGGGCATGCCCATCAGCCGCCACATCTCTTCGACCTGTCTGCCTATCATGGCGCCGAAGACGGGGTGGAGGTGGGAGCTCGTAAAGAAATCGCCCTCCCGCCCGATCCTTGACCTGCCCGACGCATAATAGCCGAACTCCGGATCATAAAGGGCCATTTCCATGAAGTGTTCAAAGGTCAACGGACCTTTTTGCCGGATCAACTCCATGATCTTCCGTCCAAGTAAATCCATAATAATAAAGATTATAGTGGCGCGGCGGCCCGATTGACAAGACGGACAGCCAGAACGTAAAGTAAGAGCTGACATGATCCCTTATCCGCACATAGACCCCATAATCGTGAGGATAGGACCTTTTGCCGTCAGATGGTACGGGGTCATGTACCTTCTCGGGTTTATCGCGTCATACGTTCTTGTCAGGTACCAGCTGAAGAAGAAAAAGCTTGAAATCACCATGGACGCCATTGACTCCCTTTATTCCTGGCTCGTCATCGGACTCATCGTGGGTGCGCGGCTCGGCTATGTGATTTTCTATAATCTGGGCGATTATCTTCGCCACCCGCTGGAGATTTTTGCGGTCTGGCACGGCGGAATGTCTTTCCACGGCGGTCTGATCGGTTCCGTCGCAGCGGGCGTGCTGTTCTGCAGGAAGCGCCGTCTTGATTTCTGGCAGCTCTGTGACCTCATAATAGTCACTGCTCCCATAGGTCTCGGCCTTGGCAGGCTTGGAAATTTCATCAACGGCGAACTTTACGGCAGGGTGACCGATGTGCCCTGGGCAATGGTGTTCCCCTCCGGCGGACCCCTTCCGCGCCATCCCTCCGAGCTCTATGAATTTCTGCTTGAGGGCGTGGCACTTTTCTGCATTCTCTGGACTTTGAAAGACCGTGACCTGCGGAGGGGTACGCTTACCGCCCTGTTCCTGATCCTGTACGGCATATTCCGGTTCTTCGTGGAATTTTTCCGCCAGCCGGACCAGCAATTGGGGTTCATTGCAGGCCCGTTCACGATGGGCCAGATACTGAGCGTGGCAACCGTTCTGGGCGGCGCGGCCGTCTTGATCTATAAGAGGAACAGATAATATTCATGAAGTGCCGATGTCAGTAGTCAGTGTCGGTCATAAAAAGATGCTCCATCCTTTGCCGGCAATAATCGCCGACGCTGACACCTGATCCGCAAGAGCCAGGAGGAGAATCCCATGCAGTTGACAATTACCCTGTCTGAGGATGAACTGAAGTTCCTGCAGGAACTGATCGAGCATCACAGGAACATTGAAACGAGACAGTGCACGATAGAAGATGCCGTTCATGAATGTATACGGACTGCGATGTTCGACGAAGGCGAGCAAAAAGCCTAGTGCCAGACGTTCATTAACCCTGTTGTTGGATAATATCCTCTGAAAAGAGCGGAAGGGGCAGCGAAAAATGTCTTGTAGCGACACCTTACAGCCCTTGAGGAGGGTCTGCCGGCCGTTTTCCGGAAGTCACTAAACGTTGGGTCCTCATTTATGTGGAAGACAAATAGGATCACGTCGTCATTACAAGACTTTTTCGATGTTCCTTCCGTGCTGCTTTGCGACGGCAGGGGTAACACTACAGGCAGGCTTGAACAAGTCTTTTCAATGTGTCGAAATCCCTGGAAAAGGCTTCCCTGCCGGCGGGGAAACGCAGTGCGTAAGCAGGGTGAAAGGTGATCAGACAGGTCACTCCGTTTAGACTGGTTGTATTCCCGTGGTCCCTGGCGACCTCCACTTTTTTCCCCAGTACCGCACGACAGGCGACACTTCCCATAAGGACCATGATTTTCGGTTCGATCACTGAAAGCTGTTTCAAGAGGTGCTCCCGTCCGTGAAGGACGTTATCCATCGTTGGAGTTCCGCTGAGCGGGCGATACTTGACGGGACTGGTGATAAACACATCTTCTTCATTGAGTCCGATGCCACGGATCGCCGCTCTGAGCAGCTTTCCGGACCGTCCGACAAAAGGCCGGCCGGTCTTTCCTTCTTCCCTGCCGGGAGCCTCCCCTATGAAAAGTATGTCCGCATCGGGATTCCCCTCTCCGGGCACAGGCTGTCCCTCTCCCCATTTCCAGCAGAGAGAGCACGACCCTATTTCCAGGGCAATTTCAGATAACGCCTTTTTCTTGTTCATGGCAGGGAGGCCACAAGTATTGTCTCATAGTTGTCATTCCGGTCTCTTGCACCTCCTGGATGTCCGGTCCCGGGCTGGTTACTTGCCGCAACATTTCTTGAATTTCAGTCTGCTCCCGCAGGGGCAGGGGTCGTTGCGGCCGACCTTCGGCGCTGTACGTACAACAGGCCTGGGCGTTACGGCATCTCCGGTCTCGAAGTACCATATACTGTCGGCCTTCCTGAAGTTGCCCAATTCGTGATGCTTCATCCTTGTACCGTTCTGGCTGAAGGAAACGATGAACTCAACCTGCCCCTCGGTGTCTTCCGGCCCTCCGCCTTTCGTCTCGACGATCTCCATGCCGTGCCATTCGGAACTCTCGGCCCACTGTCTCGTGTTTTTCTCGTCGAAGTCGTCCCGGTGGTCCGGATGCAGTGACATTCGCAGATATTCTATCTGTTTCTTCACGTATGCAGAGTAGCGCGAACGCATCAACTGCTCCGCCGTGAGGGCGGGCCTGAGCCCTTCGATTACGGGTTTGCAGCAATCAGCGAAAGGCTTGTCTGAACCGCAGGGACATAAATCCATGGTCGCCTCCTTTTCCGGTTATTATGCGTGGGGTACCATTTAAGATACCGGCTGATATAATATATCATTTTTGCGGACTATGGCAGTCGGGGATGGGATGCTGCCTGACGCAATTGAATATTTCACGCGACATGGGATAGAATTGTAAAAAAATTGCAGGTGCTTATGCCGGAGGAGGTTTTCAAATGGAACTCGATGTAAGCCTGGAGAGCGATTCCCTTTCGATCAATATCGATAACCCGTTCCACATGGATGTCGATTCACTTGTGCAGCAGATCGGCGCCTTTCTTTCCGAAAGAGGGGAAGAACTGAGCGGACTTGATGTAAAAGGGCTTCTGCCGAGAATGGTCCGGGGCATCGCCGGCTGTGAAAAGGGTTGTCCGGCCGATGCAAAAAGCTTTGTGTCTCGGGGGTTCGATAATTTTGAGCTCGCCTATGTCGAAGGAGGGATACTGACCGCCAGTGCAAAGACAGCCGGTGGTAAGGTGCTCTCCGTCAAGATGTTTCCCGAGTTTTGACTCTCTGCCTTTCCCAGCTTTTTTAACGGTGTCGCTTGAGAGTGCCTCGGTTCTGCTGTTCAGTTTTGCTCCTTGAGCCTCTCCATTGCCGTATCAAGGAGGTAATATGCCTGTTCCAGGTCGTCGAAGGAGCGGTAGACCCAGCGGCTTCCCCAGTAGAAGTTGCAGCTTGTCTCGGCCGCCAATATGCGGTCGTAAGCCTTGACGATTAATTGACGGATATCCTCGGGATGGCGGGCCTCCTCCTTTCGTTCTTCAAAGGTCTTTTTCACCCGGTGGTAAAATGCGCTTGCGTTGTGCATTTCGTCCCAGCCCTTCTTTTGAAGAAGTGACCCTGTCCACTGGGTAAAATCACCTCCCCAGTGGTGTCCCGTATTCCAGGCGCCCCGGTGGACATCGACCTCTTCGGCGGGAGGGTATTTGTCCAGGTAATCGCTTATGTGTACAGGTGTGAACCCCAGGGTTCCCTCCCTGTACCTGTTCAGAATGGTGTGGTAAAAGTAGCCCCAGAAGCCGCTCTCAACGTGGGTAGTCCGGAACCAGCCCCCGTTTTCTCCGTCGGTCCACGTTGTGACGAGGGCCGGGAAGTCGCACCATTTTGTCCTTTCATAGACCTCGTGCTGGAACCATCCCGGGTCGAGACCCGATTCCTGGGAATCCGAAAGTTCGCGGTCCCGGGGGACTACGACGATCTCTTCTCCGCCGTAGCGCGCTATGTAAGGCCGGTAGCGTATTTCTTCCCACCGCATTTCCCTCTTCGGTTTTATATACCAGGAGTCAACCAGCACATACCTGTAGCCATGTCTCTTCAGCATCGGGATCATCTCCATGCAAAAGCCCATCTCGGGCGGCCAGAAGCCCTGGAAGTGACTGCGCCCGAGAAGGTGCTTCCCGAGGCCGATCCACCATTCGGTTTGTGCGTCCCAGTCGGAAGGAGGCATCAGAGGGTAGACCGGATGATAAAGACCGGTCCCGACGAATTCAATATTGGAATTCCTGTACCGGACGAGAAAATCCTCTATATCGACTACGTCATGGAAGGTCTCCCTGACGGCCGGGTCTTCCAGCTGTTTCAGGAGCGTGCCGGAGAAACTCATATGCAGTCTGGCGACATCCTCATATCCCTCCAGCATGCGGGTGGGGCGGTCATAGCACCACAGGATCTGCCGTGCTTCCCATTTCTCGTCGGAGTTGTGGAGGGCGAGAAGGTTCCCGGGAGGCTGATGCATATTGAGTCCCAGTGCATGATAGACTTCGGCCACGGACTTTCCCTTCAGCCTGTTTTTCTCACAAATCCAGTCTGCATATAACGGCAGAAGGATGGCAATCCAAGAGAGTTGCATCTCTTTCAACTGCCGGGTACGGGATCATATTACCGTCACGTTGCGGCTGTTCTCCCAGTATCCGTGTATATTGCAGCGTTCCCGGATTACAAGAGTCGCCTTGCCTGCGGGTGCCGAC
Source organism: Candidatus Sulfobium sp. (assembly GCA_037381085.1). GTDB lineage: Bacteria > Nitrospirota > Thermodesulfovibrionia > Thermodesulfovibrionales > UBA6898 > JARRRD01. Next base: position 370 of record JARRRD010000029.1, on the reverse strand, counting down.
TCCTTTGTCAGTACAACCGTGAAGGCGGCCTTCGGCTGCAGGTACCCCCTGGACTGAAAGCTTACCCTGCCTGCGGGTTCATTTCCAATACTGAGAGACAAGTGTTCTATCCCGTGCTCCGGTCCCATGGGGTGTACGACTTCTCCTATGCTGACTTCCACAGTGAAGGGGATGCGGAGCTCACGCTCGAGATCGATGATGCGCTTCTCACGCTCAGCATAGGTGAGACGCTCGGAGCCTCTGTCGGCCGGATCGTATGGAACTATAAACACAGCATATGGCAGAAAGAAACCGATGTCAATTCATTCCCTGCAGCACGTCACTTGTCCCTTATGTATTCGTAGATGTTGAGGTAATGCTCTGCGGGATG
>JARRRD010000028.1:0-17353 GCA_037381085.1 Candidatus Sulfobium sp. | reverse complement strand
AGTTTCTGGAGCAGCAGCAGGTCGCCCTTGGGTGATATGCCCGAATACTGTGAGATCACCCCGATATGATCTCCATGTCCTTTTTCACCTCGGCCTCGACTTCCAGGATGATGTGTTCCCTTATGCCCTCCGCACTGTGCATGAAGAGGTCGATCGAGCGTATCCTCTCGGCCAGGTCCCTCTTTCCGAGGACGTTGTCCACCCATGCCGAGAAATCGTCTACACCGCCTCCAAGCCGCATCCGGGCCTCATAGAAATGGTAGTATATCGAGCCCATGTCGACATATTTGATTGCCAGAAGGAATTCGGCCAGGTTCTGGGCCCTTATCCCAACATGAAATGTGAGACTTATCGTTTCGTTGAAGTAAAATTCGTCCCCCGGCATCGCCGCCCTCGGTTCGGGAAATTTTTCGAGGTACTCGTCGATCGTCCTGAGCAGCTCATCCCTAAGATCTGTAATGTTCCTGAATTCGTAGGGGTCTATATTGGACAGCCGCTCTGCCAGTGCCCTCTCTTCCAGATTCTCACCGGCCCACTGTGCGAAGTCATTGGTATATTCGAGTATATGACCTTTAAGGAAATACTGGTACGTGTGGTGGAATATCGAATCGTCACTTACGGCGGCGATCACTTCCCTCAGTTCGCGGAGATTGGCGGCATGCCTTCCGGTGGCCTTCACGATGCTGGAGTGCTGTTTGAAATCAAATGCCGTTGCTACTTCTCCCAATCCTTCTCCTCCCTGAGATAGACCGTCCGGTGCGGGAAGGGGATCTCGATTCCTTCTTTACTGAACCGCTTGAAGATCCTCTTCCTCAGTTCGTGCTGGGCGTAATACTGGTCGACAAATTCCTGCACCTGGCAGATGAGCGTAAAGTCAAGAGAGCTATCCCCGAAACCGGGGATAAAGCGAACAAAGGGCTCAGGGTCTTTCAGAAGCCCCGGAATCTCCCCGATCGCCTTTTTGGCCTCTTCCACGAGAATCTGTTCGACCCTTTCAGGGTCCGATGAGTAACTCACCCCGACAGGGATCAGCAGGGACATCCTTTTTTCGGGCAGGTAATAGTTGGTGACGATACTCTGGGCAAGTTTGCTGTTGGGTATTACGACCATGTTGTTGGGCAGCATCCTGATCCTCGTGGTCCTCCACGTAATATCGTCGACATACCCCTCCTGTCCCGATTCAAGCTTGATGAAGTCTCCCACCCTTATCGACCGCTCCATCAGCACATGGATGCCCGCAAAAAGGTTCGTAAGCGTGTCCTGAAGGGCCAGCGCCACTGCGAGGCCCCCGACACCCAGGGCTGTAATGAGAGGGGTTATAGAAACTCCCAGGACGTTCAGGACAATCAGAAAACCTATAATGATGATTATGCCCTTGAAAAGGCCGTAAGCAAGTCCCGTCGTGGGGATCGGAAGATTGGACTTCTGTACGTAGTTCCTGAAGAGCCTGCCCGCGAGGTTTGCGGCCGCAAAGGTGACGGACAATATCAGGATCACATAAATGACATTACTCAGATAAAAAACGTACTTTGCCGGCACCTCCGAAGTCACGACCCCGGCGTAAAGGCCGATGGCTACGCACCAGTACAGAGAGGGCGTGCTGAAAGAATCTATGACGATGTCGTCGATCCTTGTTTCTGTCCTGCCCGCCCATTTACGCAATATCCTGAACGCAACTCCCCTGACGACGAACAGTGCCAGGGCTGAGAAGAAAGCTATCAGCGCAGGAATAATCAAAGTCTTTAATCCGGCTATCATTATCAACCCCCCTCGGTAAAAGATTCCCGGGTCACGACAATCATCGGAATGAAATTTCCCGCTTCATGAGAGCTGCGGCAAGAACGCAGGGAAACGGGTCTGCCCTACCCTTTCTGCTGACTCGCCGGTTCGGCGGCAGCCATCCCGGTAACTGCAAAGGCCGCTGAAGGTATGGAGGCGAGCTGGGTGTCCATCTCTCCCCTGACCCGCCTGAAATCCGCCATCAACGTCTCCGGAACGGATTCACCGTGCGGAATCTTCACGGAAAGGGGGTTCACCGGCCTGTTGTGAATACGCATCTCATAGTGGAGGTGCGGCCCTGTCGCCAGGCCCGTTGCGCCTACGTAACCGATCAGTTCGCCCTGGCTTACCCGCTCCCCCTTCCTGATACCCCTGGCAAACCTGGACAAATGACCGTAATAGGTCTTCCATCCGTTACGATGCCGCAGGATTATAAGGTTTCCATATCCACCGTCCCTTCCGGCGAAGAGGACTTTCCCGTCGCCGGAGGCGGAGACCGGCGTACCGGTCGGGGCGGCATAGTCCACTCCGTGGTGCGGCCTCCAGATCTTCAGGATCGGCTGAAAACGCCTGTTTGAAAAACGTGAACTGATGCGCCTGAAGCTGAGCGGCGCCTTAAGAAAGGCCTTTCTCAGCGATCTTCCGTCGGAATCGTAATAATCGGTCTTGCCGTCGTGCGAATACCTGTATGCAAAATACTTTTCACCGTTGTTGACAAATTCGGCCGAGAGTATGTCTCCATATTTCCTGAACTTCCCGTTCCGGTACATTCCAACGACAACGATCCTGAATTCGTCATCTTTCCTGAGGTCGGTAGTAAAATCTATGTCCCAGGCAAAGATGTCCGTCAACTTAAGCGCAAGCATCAGGTTCTCACGCCCCTCCCCTATTGAGGAAATCAGGTTGTCCTTGATGGTCCCGCCGATATGCAGAATCCTCTTCTCGTAACTGACGGGGACCTTTTCGGCGCAGAAGCCGTCCCCCGTGCTCTTGATGTTGAGCATGGTATCGTCATTGATCCAATATACGAAAGAATTGATCCGGTCGTTATTATCGAGAACTATCCTGTAAGGCTGCTTCGGCCGCAGGTCGCTCAGCTTGTAGACATCGGCCGACGCTTCCTTCAGTTGAAAGAGGGCCTTCAGATCGAGCTTGTATTTCTTGAATATATCGAAAAGGGTTTCCCCTCTCTTGATCTTTCCGCTTATCTGCCTGAATGCGACGGGTCTGGACGTCACCGCCCCGCGCGACGGCTGCACTTTCTCCGTCCGGTTGACAATGTCGAAGTTGTTTCTTACGGTCCAAAAGGCTATTGCGAGGAAGACTGCGGTTATGAATGCTTTTCTCATCTTCCCTCCGGATTTTTTCTTTATTTTAAGGTTTGTCCTGCCCATAGTCAACCTGTAGTCCTCATTTAAGGCCGATTTTCGGCACCGGGAGAGACCAACCCCGAAATTTGACATAATCGGTGAACGGAGTATAATAAAACACTATTCGGAGCATAAAGAAAATCCGCGAATCAAAACGCCTGCCGGGAGGAGCCATGAGAAAGTTACCGCTTGTCGTTCTTACAGCCCTGTTCATTCTGTTCACCGCACATGACGCGCACGCGCTCTGCGTGAAAGTGGCAAAGGCAAACCTCAGGACGGGCCCGGGCACAAGCTACGACGTAGTGTGGGAGATCTTCAAGTATATGCCCCTGGTGAAAGTGGGGGTGTCAGTATCGGGGAAGTGGTACGCCGTAAAGGACGTGGACGGTGATGTAACCTGGATATACAGGGACCTTGTGACGTCGGGATATCATTGCGCCGTCGTCAAGACGGAAACCGTCAATGTAAGAACCGGCCCGGGCACCCGTTATCGGAAAAGCACCATAAGCCCGGCAAAACAGTATTACTCCTTCAAGGTCGAAAAAAGAAAAGGCAGCTGGGTGAAGGTGAAGGACGAATGGGGCGGCAGGGGGTGGATACACAGGCATTTCCTGTTCATCCGGTAAAGAACGGGAACTTCCGTTGAGGCCGTTACGGATTTTTCGGGCCTGAGTCGACCTCGGGCGGCTTTCCTTCCTTTTTCCCCTGTTTCCTGGATCGTCTGAGCCTTCTCGAAGCCATCCCGATCATTGCTATCAGTACCCCCGCAAGCGCCGAGAGAAATACCACTATCGCAAGGGAAGCCTCAAACTTCCAGTAAATGAATGTGATGATCACCGGGGAGGCATTCTGTACGGAAAAGACCGTGACCAGCGCAATCAGGACCAAGGCGATCAATATTGTGATCATGCAGTCCTCCTGTCTAAAAGTCTTTACGGTTGCAAATGAATCACGAACAGCCGGCTGACGTCGGCAGACGGCGGGCAAAGGGCATCGTCGACGGTCCTCTCACATCGACATCCCCTTTTCACCGTAAACGTCTGAACATCAACCCTTGCCCTTTCTGCTTGCTGTTTTGACTGCCTTGCGTGTCTTTGCCGGTTTCCGGGCCGGCTTGCCCTCCAGCACCCTCAGGCGGTCCTCGAGTTTCCTTATGCGGCCGATGACCGCCTTCACCTTCGTATCAAGCAGCGGATTCTTTCTCGAACCGCTCAAGTCATAGACACGGCCTCCGAGATCCGATATCTCCTTCTCCACCCTGGTCTTGAGTTCATATGCGCGATAGCGCCTCTTTCCCTCTTCAGTGAGCTCCTCCGCCTTCACCCTGACGGCAGTCGCTCCCACCTTGACCGCGGCTATCCCTTCCTTCCAGCTCTTCTGCAGATCTTTGCTCACGTCGTCCCAAAAACCCATCTATCAGCTCCTTTCTACGGTTTCTCAGCGCACCGGGGCCACATATTCCCGAGAGCTCTCATTCGTTGTCCTCTTTGACGGCAGCCCTTATCCTCCCCAGTATATCGGGGATGGCGGAGGTTACCCTGTCCCAGCTTGCAATGAGCGGCACACCCAAAGGGTCCTCCATGATCTTCTCCGACGCCTGTTTGATCCCGCTCGTGAAGGTCTCCACGGCAAGACTCTCCTCATGCCTGTCGAAGAAAAGGCCGTTTATCGAGGCGTCGTCGTCGTATCTCTTGAGCATGTCCTGCGCCGTCCTCACGTAAGTTGCCACCAGCGTCTTGAAAAACCCCTCGGAAAAGACTATCCCCTCGGAGGCAAGGGTCCTGAAGATCGATTTGCATATGTCGACCGCCATCTTATGCAGGCCCCTGTTCGCGTCCTCGGGGGAGAGGATCTGGTGCTTATGTTCGTAATTCTCGGCGATATCCACCTGGCAGACCCTTCTCAGGGAAGTGTTCCGGTATACCTCGGCCAGCATACCCACTTCGAGTCCCCAATCCCCGGGTATCCTGTTGACACGGGCAAGATCAACGTCCATCGCAAATTCTCCAGCCAGAGAGTACCGGAAACTGTCGAAGAAAAGGAGGAGTGGATGATACCCGATTATCTTCTCCAGGGACCGGATAAGGGGCGTAACAAGAAGCCTCGTCGCCCTGCCGTGAAGCCTGTCGGTCACCCTTGTGTAGAACCCTTTGCAGAAATCATAATCGAGGCTCGGGTTTGTCACGGGATAGCATAGCCTCGCCAGCAGGTCCCTGCTGTACGTGAGGATGTCGCAGTCATGGATTGCGATCACGTGAAAATCCTGTTGCGAAAGGACATACCCGTATGCCATCCACACCGATTTTCCCTTGCCCGTTTCCCCCGTAGGAAGCTCGGCGGCTTCGATGGCCCTGTATATCCCTGTAATCCTCGGTCCCGTGTTCCAGATAATTTTCGTGTTCTGCGGGAGCACCGAGAAAAAGTCCCTGGCACGTCTGAATTCCTCCTCTGTTGCAGGGCCCAGAGCAACCACAATCTCCGTGAGGTATTTTACCTGCTTCAGTTCCTGGACGATCCCCTTCAGTGCCTCGCCTTCGAGTTCGGAATAAAGGGACGGAAGGACGAGGGCAATCGGCCTTTCCTGGGCATACCACGACAACTCCGCCTCCAACTTTTCAAGGTTGAATCTGCCGAGTCGATGGAAGGTTGCCACAACACCGGTCTGGTAAAAATCAGCCATCCTTCACCCCCTCACTGGTTCGTCGCAGAAAGGAAAAGAGCAGTAATGCCAACTCCGAATCAGTTTAAGTATAAAAGCTATGGCTTATATGGTCAAGAAAAAGCTTCACTTTCCGGTGTGTCCGACTTTCTTCACCGGCAACGTCGGGTATACTAGGAATATGAATCCGCCTTCATCAAAAGACATTGCGAGGGAGATCTTTTACGCGGCGCTGAAGTCTGCCGACCCTTACGAGGCCGTAAAAAAATACGCAGGCATGATCCGCCGAATCTACGATGAGGCCCGTTCCGGGAGGCTTGTAGCAGCCGGTTTCGGCAAGGCCGCCTGTTCCATGGCGAGGGCACTGGAAGACGATCTGGGTGACCTCATAAGCAACGGCGTCATCGTAACTAAATACGGCCACTGCCGGGAGACATTCCACAAAATGCGGGTCTTTGAGGCCGGCCATCCCGTCCCGGATGAAAACGGATTAAGGGGCACCGGCCGTTTGGTCCGTCTTCTGCAGGATTCCGGCAGGGAAACTCTTGTTGTCTGCCTCATCTCGGGAGGAGGTTCGGCCCTCCTTGTCCGGCCGTACGACGACATCCCCTTCGGGGACAAACAGGAGATCACGCGGCTGCTGCTCACGGCAGGCGCCGATATCTTCGAACTGAACATGGTGAGAAAACATTTATCGGCGGTGAAGGGGGGCAGACTGGCCGAAATTGCCTATCCCGCGAAGGTCGTCTCACTCATACTCTCCGATGTGATCGGCGACCGTCTTGACGTTATTGCGTCGGGTCCAACTTCGCCGGACAGCGCGACGTTCCGGGACGCTTTGGACGTCCTGGAAAAATACGGCCTCATGAGCAGTGCGCCCCGTTCCATTGTCACCCTCTTTGAGGCAGGTGCACGCTCGGAAGTCCCCGAAACGCCGAAGGAGGACAACCCGGCTTTTGAAAAGGTTGAAAATATAATCATCGGGAGCAACAAGACCGCCTTGGCCGCGGCTGCCGACAAGTCGGATTCGCTGGGTCTGGCTACTGAAATAATCTCTTTCGGTATAAGCGGAGAGGCGAGGATAGTGGGTAAGGAACTTGCGGAAAGGGCGAAGCGACTGAAAGGCGAAGGGCCTCCCGGTCTTCCGGCATGCCTCATTTCGGGAGGCGAAACAACGGTAAAGGTTGCCGGCAAGGGGACCGGCGGCAGGAACATGGAACTGGCGCTGTCTTTTGCCATGGAGATAGACGGGCACGAAGGCATCACGCTTCTTTCCGCCGGCACGGACGGCACGGACGGACCTACCGACGCTGCCGGCGCGGTCGTCGACGGCGGGACGATTGCAGGAGCAAAGGCGTCAGGGCTGGTCCCCCTGGAATATCTGGAGGACAATGATTCATACCACTTCTTTGAGAGAACCGGAGACCTGCTCCTGACAGGCCCTACGGGTACCAACGTGATGGATGTCCAGATCATACTTGTAACATGAAGAAGATCGTCATCTTTACGGACCTCGACGGCACGCTGCTCGACGACTCCACCTATTCTTTCGATGCGGCCCTGCCGGCCCTCTATGCGGCCAGGCAGGCGGACATCCCGGTGGTCATTTGTTCAAGCAAGACCAGGGGCGAGATCGAGTCTTACAGAAAAATGCTCGGCAACTCGCATCCCTTTGTTTCTGAGAATGGAGGCGGAATCTTCCTGCCAAAAGGGTATTTCAGGACCGCTCCCGGCAGGCTGCCGGACTCTTATGCCGCAGAGCGGCATATCAGCGTTGAGGAAACGGGAAGTTACCACGTGATAAAGCTGGGTACGTCCTACCGGGAGCTCAGGCATGCCGTCGAAGACTTGCGCAAACAGGGCTTCGATATAACAGGTTTTGGCGACATGACGGCCGAAGAGATCTCCCTGTTGACCGGCCTTTGCTCCGATGAGACGCGGATGGCCAGAGAAAGGGATTTTGACGAACCCTTCACTTTTAAGGGCGACGAACAGGCTCTCGGCGCCGCCATACGTCAAATGGGTCTCAGCTGCACCAGGGGCAAGTTCTTTCATATCCTGGGGGACAACGACAAGGGCAAGGCGGTAACCATTCTGAAAGGACTTTACAGAGAGAAATACGGCGAAGTCTTTACCGCCGCGCTGGGAGACAATCCCAATGACCTCCCCATGCTCATGGTTGCCGATTACCCCGTAATCGTTCAGAAGCCGGGCGGCCGTTACGAACCACTGATCGACCTGCCGGGTATAATAAAGGCAGAAGGGGTAGGTCCGGCCGGCTGGAACAGGGAGGTGCTCAAACTCCTCGGGTCATCAGGCGAAGGCTAATGTAAGCCTTCCTTCAACACTTCCTTGTTATAGGCGTCGATAACGTCCTTACGTCGTAACATGGCGACGACCCTCCCGCCATCCGCTTCATCGATGACCGGTATCTCGGCTATGTCTTTCATGGCAAACTTTTCCATCGCCGTGTTAAGATCGTCGCCAGGCTTCAGCGTTATAATGTTCTCCGTTACTATATCGCCCGCCCTGACCACGTCCTTTACCCTGTCCTCGAACATCACCGGCCGCACGTCCTGGATTGAGACTATGCCCAGCATCTTTTCGGAATCGGTAACTACGGGGATATAAAACTTCTCGTTCTTTACCATGATGTCGATCAGCTCCTTCAGAAGGGTATCCGGGCCGACCTTGATCACGTAAGGGTTCATAACGTCCTTCACCTTTATCTTGCCCATGACGGTCAATTCCCTGCCGGCGTGTATCTTTATGCCCTTCTGGGTCAGTTCAACGGTATCGATCGAATCGGGGGACATCTTCTTGGAGACTAGCGTGCCTATGATCGCTGCGAACATGAGGGGAATGATGATCTGGTAATTTCCGGTCATCTCAAAGATGAGGAATATGCCGGTGAGCGGAGCATGGGTGGCTGCCGCCAGGAAAGCGCCTATCCCGACGGTCGCGTAAGCCCCGGGAGATGCCGTGTACGCCGGGAAGAGGTAATGGACGATATTCCCGAAGCTTCCTCCGATCATTGCTCCGATGAAGATGGCCGGAGCGAAGACTCCGCCCGACCCTCCGGACCCCAGTGTAATGGAAGTCGCAAGTATCTTGAAGATAGCCAGCAGGGCGATGATAGGGAATATTATCTTCCCGGCCAGGGCATGCTCTACGAACTCATAGCCGTTGCCCATGATCTGCGGAAGGAAAATACCTATTACGCCGATAATCAGGGCGCCCAGTGCGGGCTTAAGGAGAGGATGGGCCGGATAGGCGTTGAACTCGTCCTTTATCCTGTGGAAGATCTTGATATAAAAGACGGCCAGAACGCCGACAATCAGACCGAACAGCACATAGAGGGGTATCTCAAGGGGGCTCCTCAGATTGTACTGGGGAACCTCAAACTGGGGGTGGACGCCGTAATAGCCCCTCGAAACGACCGTTGCGGCCCCTGACGCGATGACTATCGCCGCAAATGAAGAAAGTTCATAGCTCCCGAGAAGAACGATCTCGATGGCGAACATTATACCCGCAATAGGCGCGTTGAAGGTGGCCGCGATGCCTGCCCCGGCACCGGCGGCTATCAAAAGCTTCATCTGGCCTCCGGAAGCCCGGAAGAGCTGTCCGATGCCGGAGCCGATGGTGCCGCCGATCACGGCAATCGGCCCCTCCACACCTGCCGAACCTCCCGAGCCGATGGTCAAAGCGGGAGCCAGCATCTTGGCTATGATGTTCCTGATCTTCAGAACGCCGCCCCTTATGTTGACCAGCTCGATGAACCTTGAGAAACCATAGCCGTTCACTTCTCCGGGGAAGGCAAAGGTAAGGGGAATAAGCAGGATGGCTCCGACGATCGGAAGAAGGGGCAGCAGGACCCTGTGGAACCCCCCCTCGCCTATACTGAGAAGATTTGACCCTCCGACGAAGACCCATCTGTGAACAAAATCCAGTGCGAAGCGGAAGATAACATTTGCCGTCCCGGCAAGCAACCCTATCAGGAAGGCCAGGATGATCATGACGGCATGCTCTCCGAAAAGGCCGTAAGCCTTCGAGAACATGAAGAGGACTTTATCTTTGAGCCAGTGCGCCATTATTTCCTGACAGGGCCGCTCGAGAGCCGTCCGCAAGCGCTCATGTTTTCTCCTGTATGGCCCGGTCGGACAACGTACGGCATGTGAAGGAGACCGGTCCACCGATCAGGCCGGAGAATGACAGTCTCTTTTCGCGCTTCAGGCAAAAACACTATTTACCGGATCTTGTTAAGCGGTCTGCGAAGCATCTCTCAAAAAGCGCCCCCCCAGAAGCAGAAAAGAATCACACCGGGCGGCCTCTCCCGTCGGCAGAGAAAATCCCGTATCAGACCTCTCAGGCATGAAGTCCCTTTTCATTCAAACCGGACAAACGGATACAAACCACACGCATATTATACACCAATTTGCCGATAACCAAGGGAGGAAACCCCGGGAAGCCCCCCTTCGATGCCGGAAGATACATCCCATGAAGACACCCTGACTGACTTGAACCTATCTCAAAATCGGTTTTCGGTTCAAATCTGTCATTCCCGCAAGCGAGGCGCGCCTGCCTGCCGGCAGGCAGGTAGGGAATCCTTCTGAAGACAAAAAAAGATTCCGGACAAGCCGGAATGACAGACCCGGGGGCTATGATAATATTTCAATTTTGAGATAGGTTCTTGTCAGGTGGACTGTTTCATGATAAATATATTTTAAAGGGTCCTCCGGGTGTCGGCACCCTTAGAGGAGCGGACAGACATGAATGTTCTGGAAGCGGTCAGGAAAAGAAGAAGCATACGGAATTTTCTTGAGAGGGATATCCCGGAAGAAGTCGTGGCCGCTCTCATCGATTCGCTGATATGGGCGCCGAGTGCAGGCAACCTGCAGTCCAGAAGGTTCTACATGGTGAAAGAAAAGAGGCTCAGGAAAGAACTTGCGGCAGGGGCCCTGAACCAGAACTTTATCCGGGATGCCCCTCTTGTGACAGTGTGCTGCACCGACTCGCGGATAGGCCGGAGATACGGGCGGCGCGGTGTCGAACTCTACACGATACAGGATGTCTCTGTCAGCATCATGTGCATGATGCTGACAGCAGAGGAAAAGGGGCTTGGAACATGCTGGGTGGGTGCCTTCGACGAAGCGGAGATCTCAAGGGTCCTTGATCTCCCGGCCCACCATCGGCCGGTGGCCCTGGTTCCTGTCGGTTATCCGTCACATATTCCGGCGCCGACATCAAGATTGCCGGCAGACGAAGTCGTAGAGTTCAGGTGAGGCATGTGCCGGCATTGAAACCGGTTAGTCTTCCTTACGGGAAGTGAAAAGGAGAAAAGAGATGAAAAAAAGGGGGATATCAATTTTGGTTCTTGCCGTGACGGTCTTCTTCTTTGCCGGTGAGACCTTCGGCGGGATGGGCTACAATTCCGGCAAAGGCTGGGCCGCAGGGAGCAGGTACAACAGGCTGTACGATCCCGGCACGGTGGAGACGGACAGCGGCGAAGTCGTTTCGGTACAGAAGATGGTCCCCATGAGGGGAATGTCCGGAGGACTGCATTTTATTCTTAAATCCGACAGGGGAACTATCTCGGTGCACCTGGGGCCGCTATGGTTTCTGGAGAAGGAAGGTGTAAAGATCGAACCGAAAGACCACGTCACCGTGAGCGGGTCCAGGATCATTTTTAGAGGGAAGCCCGCACTTATTGCAGCAGAGATAAGAAAGGGAGAAAAGACCTGGAGACTCCGTGACGACAGGGGTGTCCCTCTTTGGAGCATGCGGAGAGGCATGTGACATGATGCATGCCGGGCTACCGGATTTAACCGACAGGAGGACAATCACGTGAAAGACGGTTTGAACAGAAGGGAGTTTTTCAAGACAATCGGCGTGGGGACAATAGGTCTCGGTTTCGGTATCTCCGTTTTTGACGGTGTCTATCAGTATGCCGAGGCCCTCACCCAAACGGACAAGCACGATCTCCTGATGAAGGGGACGGTAAACTTTAAAGGGTATGTGGCGAAAGAGATCACCCCCAACGACGAATTTTACGTCACGAGTTATTCGTCGGAGGTGCCGAACGTTTCTCCGGAGAAGTTCAGGCTCAAGGTTGAAGGCCTTGTCGGAAAACCCTATGCCCTGACTCTGAAAGAGATCGAGGAGATGAAAGACAGGGATGAGTTCGTGACCCTCGAGTGCATCGGCAATCCGATCGGTGGAGACGCCGTTTCCAATGCCTTGTGGGACGGCGTCACGCTCAGAAAGATAATCGAGAGGGCCGCTCCGAGGAAAGGGATAGTGAAGACCGCTTTCTTTGCCGAGGACGGATACTCCGACAGCATTCCGTATCCCCTTTCCCTTTCTGACGACGTATTTCTGGCCTTCAGGATGAACGGGGTGTCCCTGCCGGCAGTGCACGGTTTTCCCTTAAGGGTGGTGGTCCCGGGCATTTACGGCATGAAGAGCGTAAAGTGGCTGTCAAAGATAGAACTGGTAAATTACGACTTCAGGGGGTACTGGGAGAAGAAGGGCTGGTCGGACGAGGCGGTAATCCCGGTAAGGTCACAGATACTGATGCCCATGAACGGCAGGACCGTTCCCGCGGGCCATTACGTCATGGGTGGGATCGCCTTCGGCGGACGATACGGCATCAGCAAGGTCCAGGTCTCCCTCGACAACGGAGACACGTGGCGCGATGCGGAGCTCAAACCGCCGCTGTCCAAATGGGCCTGGACCCTTTGGCGCTATGACTGGAAGCCCTCGGAGGCTGGGGAGCATACCCTGAAGGTAAGGGGCTTTGACCGGCGGGGAAAGGTCCAGGAGTCGGCATCTCTCTTTGCCAGAATCATCGGTACCTATCCCAACGGCGCCACGGGTATCGACTCTGTAGACGTGGAGGTCAGATAAACGGCGCCTGCATGTTGAACGGGGAATTAGGAACCGCGGGGGAACTCATTCCCTGACCCGCTCCCCGAAATAGATAACCGTGGCCGGCAAGTCGCCCCTGACCTGCCTGAAACCATGACAATAACGGCCGTGCGCCGGAATATCGTCTCCCCGGGGGTTTGACTGCATTTCCCGCCGGGTATACACTGGGAAGGTATGAACTTGCAGACGCATGGAATCAATATATTAATTCTTGGGAGGCATGCATGAAACAGAAGAAAATGGCGACCCTCGCAGCAGTTGTCTTTTTTTCGATGGTAACAGCATTTTTTACCCTGTCCCTGTCGGGATGTAAAAAGATTGAAACCAGTTATAAGACGGTCGGGTTTCCCAAGTCTTTTGCCGAACTTGCCCAAAGGGTGAACCCTGCGGTGGTGAACATCAGCACCGAGACGACCGTGCGCGTTCCCGGCAGTCCGTTCAGGCAGTTTTTCGGACCTGACGAGGGACCGTTCGGCGGTTTTTTCAAGCATTTCTTCGGTGAAACGCCGGACAGGGAAATGAAGCAGCAGAGCCTCGGTTCTGGCTTCATACTCGACAAGGACGGCTTCATCCTTACGAACAACCACGTTGTTGCCGGGGCGGATGAGATCAAGGTAAAACTCGCGGACGGGAGAGAATACAAGGCAAGAGTTATAGGCAGGGACCCTAAAACCGATCTGGCCCTCATAAAGATATCATCTCTGTTCAAGAATCTCCCGACCCTTCCGCTGGGGGATTCGGACAAGATGAGGGTGGGCGACTGGGTGCTCGCCATCGGGAACCCCTTCGGCCTGGGTCATACGGTCACTCAGGGCATCATCAGCGCAACGGGAAGGATCATCGGGTCGGGTCCCTACGATAATTTTCTCCAGACCGACGCCCCCATCAACCCCGGCAACAGCGGCGGTCCGCTGGTAAACCTCGAAGGCGAGGTAATAGGCATAAACAGCGCCATCATTGCGTCGGGACAGGGGATAGGCTTTGCGATTCCCAGCAACATGGCGAAGGAGATCGTCTCCCAGCTGAAGACAAAGGGGAAGGTAGTGCGGGGATGGATCGGCGTTTCCATACAGACCATAACGCCTGATATCGCCAAGGCCTTCGGACTGAAAAACGATAAGGGCGCCCTTGTGTCGGAAGTGGTGACGAACGGTCCCGCTGAGGCAGCCGGCATAAAGAGGGGGGACGTCATCGTGTCATTCAACGAAAAGACTATCAACAGGATGTCCGATCTTCCCTTCATCGTGGCGGAGACGCCCGTAGGGAAGACGGTACCCGTCACCGTGGTCCGGAACGGGAAAGAGATCACCCTGCATATCAAGATAGCGGAGATGCCCGAGAAAGGGGCGGCTGCCGGAGCTCCGGTTCCGGCTGAAAGTCTAGGATTGACACTTTCCAACATTAGCCCCCGTTTGAAAAGCGAATTCCGGATCACGGACACCTCCGGCGTTGTGGTCGTCGATGTCTCCCGTGGAAGTCTCGCCGGTGACGCCGGTATCCAGCCGGGCGACGTAATCAAGGAGGTAAACAGGATACCGGTAAAAGACATGAGTGATTACGAAACGGCCATAAGGAAATGGCAAAAGAACAAGCCCCTGCTCCTGCTGATAAAACGGAAGGGCCAAACGTTCTATGTATCTGTCCAGGCATCATAGGGACTGGGTACCCTCCCCTTCGTCCCCTGCCCCTGCGGAAGGGGACGGATGGGAGAGAGGTATTGGTGAACACCGGGGTCCCGGAGACTCGCGGGCCGGGGCATCCGGTATCGATGACGGAAAACGTTTCGGAAAGGGGTAATAAATGAAAGACCTGCTTTTATCCAGGCGGATCATGATGGGCATACTCGCCGTCTTATCTGTTCTGTCTTTGGCCGCTCCGGTCAGGGCCTCCGCCAGGGAAGTTCCAAAGGATGCGAAAGTCTTCCTTAACACACTGAGCAACTCATTGGCGGCGGTCGCCGAGGTCACAAAGCCGTCGGTCGTAAACGTATCCACGACGACAACGGTCAACGTGCAGGAAAGTCCCTTCGGAGAATTCTTTAACGATCCTTTCTTCAGGAAGTTTTTCGGGAATCAATTTAATCACCCGGAACAGAGGAGGAAGTACAAATCTTCGGCACTCGGGTCCGGCGTGATAGTCTCGGCCGACGGGTACATTCTTACAAATTACCATGTCATAAAGGGCGCACAGGAGATAAAGGTCATCCTTTACGACGGCAGGGAGTTTACTGGAAAGGTCATAGGAGACGACCCGCCGACGGACATAGCAGTACTGAAGATTGAAGCCCGGAACCTTCCGGCCATCAAGATGGGAGACTCAAGAAAGCTGAAGGCCGGTGATATCGTGCTCGCCATCGGCAACCCCTTCGGCCTCAACCAGACCGTAACCATGGGCATTGTCAGTGCGGTGGGCAGGGCCAATGTAGGTATCTCGAGTTACGAGGACTTCATACAGACGGACGCCGCGATCAACCCGGGCAATTCCGGCGGCGCACTTGTAAATGCAGACGGAGAGCTTGTCGGCATAAACACGGCCATCTTTTCAACCAGCGGCGGTTACATGGGCATAGGGTTTGCCATACCGTCGGATATGGCCAATTCGGTCTCGCAAAGCATTGTAAAACACGGCAGGGTCATCCGGAGCTGGCTCGGTGTCACGGTGCAGGACCTCACCCCGGAGCTTGCAAAATCTTTCAGGATCAAACAGGAGAAAGGAGCCCTCGTCACGGACGTCACAAGGAACAGCCCGGCCGAAGCAGCGGGATTCAAACGAGGTGACCTAATCGTCAGATTCGGTGGTAATTCCGTAGATAATTCGCTCGGGTTGAGGAACATGGTCGTTAACACGCAACCCGGCAAGACCGTCGAAGTTCAGGTAGTCAGGGCCGGGAAACCTTTGACTCTCAAAGTCACTCTCCGCGAGCTGGCGGCAAAAAAGGAGATCAGGAAGGCCGGATATAACAATGTGTTAAAAGGCGTACACGTCGAGGAACTGACTCCCGATATCAGGGCCGGTCTGAATATCCCCGCTGAGGTGAAAGGCGTGGTCGTTACCGGAATAAGCAGCGAAAGTCCGGCGGCTGAAGTGCTTCTGAAGAACGACATCATCCAGGAGATAAACCGGAAGTCCATATTAAACCTCGGCGATTACGAAAAAATAGTATCCCGGATCGGACCCTCCGATACCGTTCTCCTCCTGATATACAGAAACGGAGACTATGCGTATGTAACTATAACGCCGTGAAAAGGGGACGTCACGGGACCGCAGACTGCGGCGATTGTGAAAGCCCTCATATGGTATACTCTACGGTGAAGCCGGGGCCGTGCCGGCCGTCATGACAAACGGGAAATGCCTTCGAGGCCGGCCCGAAAAAGAAGCCCCGAAAAAATAAACATGTCCAGAAACTCTATGCTCACCTTCGGCCGCACTGTCAGGACCGTTGCGGGATTCCTGATCATCGTTGCCGGCCTCCTGGGCGGCACCTGGCTTGGCTGGTGGCTCAGCTTCAGGGGCGATATCGTACAGATTATTCACGATGCAAAGATGAGTCTGCCGGGATGGGCATGGCTTGCATTGAAGTATGGGTTGTCCCTGGCCTTCGGATTGCTGTTCGTGGTCTTTTTCCTTATATTGGGCGTACTTGTGCTGGGAGGGGGGAGAAGGGAATAAGAGAGCCTGATTCTGTCTCCGCTCCTTCTTCCGGCACGCAGGCAAGTCGCCGGCTTTCCGGCCCCTCGCTTTGTAATCCCGCCTGCTCTGCGGCATGTCCAAACAACTGTCTCTTCGAGAGAGAGTTTTTCCTGTTCGGGCGGTCTTCTGCTTCTGTCGCCTGAACGACCCTTATTTCCGAATCCAGTATTCTCCTGATGACTTCCAGTTCGATGCACTCTTCCCCTATCTTGTCCCATGACAGCAGGGTCTTGATGGCGTCCCTGAAAAACATCCTTTCCGTCAGTGAAAGCCGCCGTATTTCCATTTTCCAGAATCTTACAGGTTTCATTTCACCTCCACATTATCAAGAAAAAAGTACCCCCATACGGCTGAACCGTCACAGGAAGCTCACTTCAGCATATACCATGACCGCACAGGATTCTGTAATCCATATCACGATTAATCGATCCGGCCCCATGAGATTACCCGGAGCCGGAAAGGATAACCTTATCCTTGACACCAGAGAGATCGGTGCTAAGATGATTGTAGACCCGCACCGGCCCACAGGAGGAGTCGACACCTAAGCCGTGATAAGAAAAATGATTGTTGACATATTTGTCTTCGGGACAATGATGGTCCTCATATCCAGCTGCAGCTACCCGATATCCAGGGCCGTCAGAGAGCAGGCGGCCGGAGACCTCGCCTTTACGGAGGTACTGGCGAGGCCGGCAGCATATCGCGGGGTCATCGCCGTCTGGGGAGGCGTGATCATGAAGACCGTCAGCCGCCCCGGCCGTAGCGAACTTGTGCTGTGGGAAACACCGCTCGATTACAGGGGAAGGCCTGAAGACAAAGGGTTTTCCAATGGTTTGTTCATCGCGAGGACTTCCCGATTCCTCGACCCCGTGGAATATTCCGCCGGTCGAAAAGTCACTGTGGCGGGAAAAATCACCGGCGGAGAACCGGG
>JARRRD010000027.1:15751-47047 GCA_037381085.1 Candidatus Sulfobium sp. | reverse complement strand
CAACAAATGCAACGCCCCCGAGAGCGAGTCTGACTGCGTCCCATGGGACTGCCGACGCAAACTTGACGGTCACAATAAATAGAAGTCCCACAAAGGACGCCAGTATTCCCTTGATCGCCCTCATGAAGATTCCTGAGGACTTCAGCCTGTCGAAAAAGGGGGTCACACCTGCAAGGACCATGAAAGAAGGGGAAAAAATAGCAATGGTGGCGACTATCGCTCCGGGGATACCGTACATGAGATAACCTACGAATGTAGAGGTGATAACGATCGGACCTGGTGTAACCTGACCAAGTGCTATTCCGTCCATGAATGTCCTGCTGTCCATCCATCCCCTCATATTTACGACCTCATGTAGCAGCAGGGGAAGTGAGGCAAAGCCGCCACCGAAGGCAAAAAGGTCGACCCTGACCATCAAAGCGGCGAGAGAAAAGAGTTTGGGATAGATCAGGTAAAGTCCGGCAAGCCCCAGAATAAAAACGCAAAGTAACGTCAAGACATGACGGAAGGCATGGCCGTCCGTTATTTTTCGGTGAGTCGAGGGCACGTCGAGGCCGACATTCCTGTACGTGATGATTCCCGCCAGGGCGGCGCCGGCGATGACAATGAAAGGGCTTACGCCTGCCCCGAACAGGGCGGCTGACATGACGGCCACTGCGGCATCCCGCCAAGTTCTTAATATGTTCATGCCGAAAGAGCGTGTTGCGCCCGCGACTATGGCGACCACTATCACCTGAAGGCCGCTGAAGAGGGAGATTATCTGTGGCAGGTTGTGAGAGCCGGCGTAGAGCGACGACAGCGTCACCATGAGGACAAATGCGGGAAGACCGAAGCCCGTGTAAGAACACAGGGCACCCTGAACCCCTCCCGCCCTCAGCCCCACATATGCCGCCATCTGCATGGCCGTGGCCCCCGGGACTGACTGGCAGATTGCCACCCCGTCGCTGAATGTCTCTTCGTCGAGCCACCCGAGGCGGCTTACTGCCATCGCCTTGATATGTTCGATCATGGCGGGGCCTCCGAATGCGGTGAGGCCGAGTTTGAAAAAAGACAGGAACAGCCGCCGTGCAGACGGTTTTTCCCGTTTGTTCTGTTCTTTCATCGGCAGTTTAAACATACCGGACACTGTGTATCTGTGTCAAAGAAAGCGTTCGGAACCATACCGGAAGCCCGGTGAGAGAGGCACTTCAAGATCGTGCGTTCTTAGCTGCCGGGGTTATCTTAGAGATTATAGGGATTGTGTATGTTATTATTAATCCTTGATGGCCGGACCTCATGGATGCAATATAAAACGCAGGGCATTTCAACGTCAGGGTAAAAGAGCAGCGACGACATGAACCGTTTACAGACCTATTACCTCCCTGTCCTGGTTGCGCTCTTCCTTTTTCTGTCTTTTTACCGGCTGGCCTCGGTCACGCTCTTTGATGTGGATGAGGCCGTATTCGCCGAGGCGACGAAGGAGATGGTAAATGACGGCAACTGGATCACGCCGACCTACAACGGGGTCAACCGTTATGACAAGCCAATTCTCTTTTACTGGCTTATGGCCGCCTCCTACAAGGTGTTCGGAATCGATGAGTTCGGCGCCAGGTTCCCTTCCGCGCTGACCGGGTTCCTGCTCTGTCTGGCTGTTTTCCTCTTCGGCCGGCGCATGGGCAATGCGAGGACCGGGATCTACTCTTCCGTAGCCCTGTCCCTCTCCCTGTTTTACTTCGTTTATTCCCATGCCGCAGTGACCGACATGGTGCTTACGCTGTTTATCACTCTTTCCCTTTTTTCCTTCTTTCTTTCCACGGGAAAGAGAGCCGGCAGCAATCCGGCGGCCAACCGTTATCTTTACGGATTTTACCTGTTTTCTTCTCTCGCCTTTCTTACCAAAGGGCTCATAGGGATCGTCTTTCCATTCGCCATAGCGATGACCTATATGTACGTGAAGGAAAGAATGAGCGGTGTGAGGCGGGTCTTCAGTCTCAAGGGATTTATTCTTTTCTTTCTCGTCTCCGGTCCCTGGTACGGGGCGGAGCTGGCCGTAAACGGACGGGAATTTATCCGGCTTTTCATCATAAAGCACCACTTCATGAGATATACCGAGGTAATATCCGGTCACAGGGGCCCTATTTTCTATTACATCCCTGTGCTCATAATCGGCCTGTTTCCATGGATTGTTTTTTTGCCCGGAGGGATCAGGAATGCCTTGAAGAGTTCCCGGAACCCCCTTGTAGCCCCGACTGTTGCTGGCCCCGGGGGCGCACGGAACGTATCGGCGGACGGACTTGACCGGTCTGCCATGTTGCTGGCCTTTATATGGCTGTTATTTGTTTTTGTCTTCTTCTCCTTTTCGACCACTAAACTCCCCAACTACGTCCTTCCCGCCGTCCCTGCGGCCTGCCTTCTTATCGGCTCCGGCATGTCGGAGCGGTGGGGTCCTTGGAAACGTTATGAGTACGCGTTCCTGGCCTGCCTGTCCGTACTGCTTGGAGCGGCGTTCATTATCTCCATTAGGTATCTTTCAAAATTGGGGATCAATGAGACAGGCTGGGTCCTTGTTGCGGCTGCAATAATGATTGTGATGGCGGGCTACGGCCTGTATGCCGCGCTGAGGAAGAAAGAGTCCGGGAGTGCTGTCGGCATACTCATGTTTGCGTTTCTGATGGTCCTTTCCGTGGAGGCGCTGCCTTTGGTGAACGGTTATATGCAGGGAGCCCTCCACAAGTACAGCCTGTATGCAAAGGAGACGCTCCCTCGGGGAGAGAAGGTGATCGTCTACCGGATCAACAATCCGAGTATCGTTTTCTATTCCGACCATGAGGTACGGGAGGTCGGGGATCCGGGGGAACTGGCTCCTCTCCTCAAAGGAGGCAGGCGGTTGCTGGTCATCGCAAAGACCAGCGACCTGGGGAGTTTAAGGAACACGGGCCTTGCATTGAAGGAGAAAAGCGGAAATTATGCGCTCCTTGTTTCGAAGTAGGCTCCTTTATGTTTCGCTGCTGGTACTGCCAGCGCTGTACTTTGACAAGGCCGTTGTCTTGTGGGTCAGGGATTATCTGAAGCCCAATTTCGACCTGTACTGGCTGAACCCCGGTGCCAACCACTGGGTGGCATATGGTTCAAACGGTGCTACGCTTGTAGTGCTTTCCGTACTTATCTACCTGACGGGCAGGATCAGGAATAATAGGACCTTCTCCGACGCCGGCAAGTATCTGCTGGCCGGGTTTGTCGCTTCAGGAGTCACGGTGCAGATAATCAAGCACCTCCTGGGGAGAGCGAGGCCCCGAATAACCTATGAAACCCTGTTTACCGGTCCTTCCCTCAGAGGCGGATACGATTCGTTCCCGTCAGGTCACACGACTGCGGCCTTTTGTTTTGCCTTTATTATTTCCCTGTATTTCCCGAAATACCGGTTCTTCTTCTATCTCCTGGCCGTTCTGATAGCATTGAGCAGGGTCATCGGCCTTTCTCACTTCCCCTCCGACCTCCTGGCCGGTGCCGTTGTCGGACTGGCGGTGGGCAAGGTCATGCTGCTGAAGATCCCGGGGTTCAGGGCATCGATTCCGGCATCCGGAAAAAAATGAACCTTCCAATTGGAAAGCCCGTAGGGGCTGTTTTTGCAATGTCAGGAAAAAGCGAAAAGCAGTCTACGGGGCGTCTAATTTCGACAGCGCATTTTTCCATTCCGCCGCGGTGTTGACATTCTTCCATGCAGCGGCGATGGCGGGCGGAACCCGGGGTGTGATGACTTTGGGGTGGCGTGCAATCGTCTGAAGCTTAAAGACCCCTTTTCGGGCGAGTTCCTCGACATATTCGAATATCATGGGTTCATAGCATGCTCCCGTCGTCTCTGCAGCGCTTTCCGCAGTAAGGCGCGGCAATACGGCCCAGACGCCGGGCTTCCTCTGCTTCAGAAGCCAGTTCCATGCGTGACCACTCATCATGGGCATATCGACGGCCGAAATGATCCATGCGCTGGCGGGGTCCCACCTGAAGGCACTGAGCATGCCCGCGAGGGGACCCTTTATGCCCGGTATGTCCGGCAGGCGGTCTGTAGATGCAAGCCCCTCAGGGATATCTTCCGAGCCGAGCAGAACTGTTCCGGAAGAAACCCGGGAAAGGACAGAGAAAGACCTCTCGATCAACGATTCGGTCCCGATACGGAGCAGGGCCTTTGATGTCCCCATCCTCACACTTTTCCCGCCCATTAGCAGCCCGCCCCGCAAAGGACGCCGTGAGTGAAAATCGTCGAGTTCCTTACGGACATAATCCATGAGTTTCTTTATGTACAAAGGGTCGTCTCTGTAAAGGACGAGCGCTGTTTCATGCCCCTCCGGAATTTCCGGGTTCACGGCCTTGGCCGTTGCCAGCCAGACTCTCCGGAGGCCGGTGTGCGCCTTAAACCCTTCAACAAGGACGAGGTCGAGTGCTCCGGGCAGTCGATCAAGCACATGGTCGATACCGGCATCCTTCCGGGGATATCTGGCGAAGGCCTGTTCGTCGTCACAGGCGAAGACGAAATCGGCGCCCGCCCTGTAAAACCGTGCCGTGTCTTTTTTCTCGGTGTCCGGCGACAGCTTATGGTGTGCCGTATGCTTCACCACTCCGACGAAAAGACCCTCCCTCTTGAGATGGACCAGCGCCTCTTCAATCAGGGTAGTCTTTCCCGTGCCCGAATAACCGCCGATGCCCAGGACATATGCAGGCGTCATGCCTTGCCCCCCTTTTTATCCTGCATTTCCTCTGTAACTGTTCCTGCCATATTTGTAGTATAAACCTTAACTCAGTTAAAGCCTGAACCAAAAAAGTGTCGCAATTTCCAAACGTTATCCCGGCCCACCTTCAAAGTTGACAATGATATCAATTTATGTTTATATATTATCAATGAGAGGAGCACTGTTGGAATGAAAGAGATCGCCTTATATGTCGTATACGATTTGATCCACCTGACCAGGGGGACCGGGATTGCTGATGCCACTCCATTCTTTATATGCAGCATGGTAACGATATCTCTCCTGCTTGCGGTTATTATCTTCGCCGGATCTCTTTACCGGCGCTATTTTTCGCAAGGGTGCGCTAAGGATTTTCATATGCATAAAAAAATGTTTATTGATAATATCCCTGCTGCTTTCCTCTGTGGAGGGGTGTAACATGCAGGAACTGCTGAACATATTCAAGGCCCTGTCCGATGAAACACGGTTAAGAATATTGAAACTTCTGGAACTGGGCGAACTCTGCGTCTGCGATATCACGGCTGCTCTCGACATTATCCAGCCCAAGGTATCATTCCATCTGAGTGCGCTCAAGGGGGCCGGTCTGCTCAGGGACAGGAGACAGGGCAGATGGACCCATTACCGCCTGGATGACTCCGACCTGTTCAGACGTATGCTGGTTCTATCTGTAATGGAACGGGTACCGGAGGAAGCCGTTGCGGCGGACAGGAAAAGGCTCAGGGCTTTTATGGAAGGCAAGGAAGCTACGGGGAAGGTCGTCGGTATGCCCGCCAATAAAAGATGCTGCGGGAGGTAAACGGTGCTTAAGGTAATGTTTCTCTGCACGGGCAACTCTTGCCGTTCACAGATGGCCGAGGGTTTCGCGCGCGAACTGGGGAAGGGGCTCATGGAACCATACAGTGCCGGTCTGATGGCGGCGGGCGTCCACCCGAGGGCTGTCAGCGTAATGAAGGAGAAGGGGATCGATATATCGGCGCAGAGATCAAATGAAATAGACGAAAAGCTCCTGCAGGAGATGGATACAATAGTTACGCTATGCGGCAATGCCGAGCAGTCCTGTCCCGTGACGCCTCCCGATATAAAGCGCATCCACTGGCCGATCAAGGACCCCGTGGGGACCATCGGCAGTGAAGAGGAAATTATGAGGGAGTTCAGGAGGGCGAGGGACGAAATAGAGGAAAAGGTCCGTAGTTTAACAGAAGACCTGAGAGCCGGAAGGAATTCGTCATGAAACAGGGGGCATCGAGGAGGCTCTCCTTTATCGACAGGTATCTCACCCTCTGGATATTCGCCGCGATGGCCTTCGGTGTAGGTCTGGGGTATTTCATTCCCGGGACCGAGGAATTTATCAACAGATTCCAGGTGGGGACCACAAACATCCCGATAGCCGTCGGCCTTATCCTTATGATGTACCCTCCTCTGGCGAAGGTGAGGTACGAGGAACTCGGAGATGTTTTCAGAAATAAGAAGGTGCTCGGCCTGTCACTGGTTCAAAACTGGGTCATCGGCCCGGTGCTCATGTTTTTCCTGGCGATCATCTTTCTTCATAACTATCCCGAATATATGGTGGGCCTCATTATGATCGGTCTTGCGCGGTGTATCGCAATGGTCATTGTCTGGAATGAACTTGCATGCGGCGACCCCGAATATGCGGCCGGACTTGTTGCCTTCAATTCCATATTCCAGGTCCTCTTCTTTTCCGTGTATGCATATGTCTTTATAACGGTCCTGCCGGCATGGTTCGGGCTCAAGGGAGAGATTGTAGACGTCACGATCGGCCAGATTGCAAAGAGCGTTTTTATCTACCTGGGCATTCCCTTCTTTGCTGGCATAATCACCCGTTTCAGCATGCTCAAAATCAAGGGTCGTGAATGGTATGAGAAGGTATTTATCCCGAAGATAAGCCCTGTTACACTGATTTTTCTTCTTTTTACCATCGTCGTGATGTTTTCGCTGAAGGGCAACTACATTGTCAGTCTTCCGCTCGACGTGGTCCGCGTGGCAATCCCTCTTCTTATCTATTTTGTTGTCATGTTCCTCGTATCTTTTTATCTGGGCAGGAAGATCGGGGCCGATTACCCGAAGACGGCCACGATTTCCTTCACTGCCGCCAGCAACAACTTCGAGCTTGCAATAGCGGTGGCGGTCGCCGTTTTCGGCATAAATTCCGGAGCGGCCTTCGCCGCTGTCATCGGTCCGCTTGTCGAAGTGCCCGTCCTCATCGGACTGGTGAATGTGGCTCTCTACTTCCAGAAGAGGTATTTCACCGTCGAATACTGCAGGGTGAAGAAAACGGAACCATTATGAGATATTGCCGAAGAATTTATCCCCCTGGAGGTCTTATGCAAGAAGCAATGACGACATCGGGCAGTGACGGGAAGTGAACTGCCTCTATGCTTTACAGGGAAGATAACGGAGGTGAGACAGGATGGCTGAACTTAAGTTTATAAAAGTGGGCGCTCAGGAAAGAGAACCGGCCTGCTGCGGGCCGGTGCAGAGTGCGCAGCAGTCGCATGCCCGGGAAGAGGAATGGCCGGCCTGGGTAACCGGAACTCTCATGACCGACGCAGGCGTTATCCCCGTGATATCCACCGATCTTACGGCGTCCGATCATTGGGAACACCTAAAGTGCAGGACCAGCTCATTCAGAAACGACTATTCCGTTGCTCCCGGCCTCTACGCCGTCGGCACGCCTGACAGGAATACTGATGTCTTCGTGAGCGCCAATTATAAACTCAGTTTCGACGCCCTCAGGAAGGCACTGAAGGGGCTAAGCGCCTGGGTCCTCGTCCTTGACACCAAAGGCATCAACGTGTGGTGCGCAGCGGGTAAAGGCACGTTTGGAACAGAGGAACTGGTGCGCCGTATTTCTTTCGCAAAACTGGACAGGATCGTTGACCACAGGAAGATCATTGTCCCTCAGCTCGGGGCCCCGGGCATCAGCGCACCCGGGGTGAAGAAAGTCTCTGGGTTCAAAGTATGTTACGGGCCGGTGCGGGCCGAAGATGTCGGCGCTTACATAGCAGCGGGGTATGAGGCAACATTGGAGATGAGAAGGGTGAAGTTTTCGTTTGTCGACCGCCTTGTCCTGACCCCGATGGAAATCAACCCTGCAATGAAGAAATACTATCCGGCTTATGCCCTTATCATGCTGGCCATATTCGGCCTTCAGCCGACGGGTATTTTTTTCAGGGATGCCTTTTCCGGGGGTCTGCCGTTTCTCCTCCTCGGTCTGACAGCGATATTGGCCGGCGCCCTGGTCACGCCGGTGCTTCTCCCATTTATCCCTTTCAGGTCTTTTGCGGTCAAGGGGTGGATAACAGGAGTGCTTGCCGTTTTTCTCTGTATGAACTTTATTCCAATGGCCGGCCGGGTTAATTCGGTCCTTCTCTTTTTCACGTACCTGTTTTTCCCTTTGGCGAGTTCATATGTCGCTCTTCAGTTCACCGGTTCGACCACCTTTACCGGGATGTCCGGTGTCAGGAAGGAATTGAAGATAACCATCCCTCTCTATATATCGGGTTCGGTGGTTTCCCTGATTCTCCTGCTTGTCTATAAGCTCGGTGAATGGAGGTTCATATGAAGTATCTCTCGAATACGGCAAGTCTTGAATTTTTTCCCGACCGGTGCGTCGGCTGTGGAATGTGCGTCGAGGTATGTCCGCACGGAGTCTTTACCATGGAAGACAGGAAGGCGGTCATTGTTGACAAGGACCGGTGCATGGAATGCGGGGCCTGCGCCGGCAATTGTGCCTTCGGAGCGCTCAAGGTGGACAAGGGCGTGGGCTGTGCCGCCGCCCTCATCAACGGCATGATAAGCGGCGGCGAGCCTTCCTGCGGCTGCAGCGGCGAGAACAAGAAAAGCGATTGTTGCTGAGCTGAGCTATGCCGGCCGTGACAGGCATTTACCATGGAATAACGGAATTTATGAGGCGTCGTGTATGAAAAGATTCTCAGTTGTCTGCAAATGCCGGTGGCACGGTGGATAAAAGGCGCAAGATCTCTGTAATACGGCGAGGTGATACCCGGAATTTCCGGCTCCGAAGCACACTAAAAGGAGGACTTGCGATGAAAGAATTCAAAGAGTATCTTGATGTTGCACTGGCGTTCCATGGGCACAGGTGTCCCGCGATGCCGATGGGGCTGAGGGCCGGGCTTGCGGCAATGCGTACTCTCGGGGTTGAGAGGTCAGAGGACAAGGAACTCTTTGTAGAGGCCGAGACAGGCAAAGGCCATGCAGCGGGGTGTTTCCTCGATGGGATCATGACCGCTACCGGCTGCACCTACGGAAAATCGAACATCCAGAAGCTCTATTACAGCAAGATGGCCTTTACCCTGACGGACGCAAAATCGGGACGATCGGTGAGGGTTTCGCTCAAGCCGGATTTCTTCGAGAAGGCCCTTAACTCTCCCTTTGTCCAGGAAAGGAAGAAAGGCGTGCCGCCGCAGGACATACCCGCTGCGATAACTGACCCCCTTGTTGAGCGGGTCCTGGGCCTTCCCGAATCGGAATTCCTGGATATCAGCGATGTCTTTCAGAAGGACATAAAGAAAGGGTCGCCCACATTCGACGTCAAACGCTGCGCGAAATGCGGAGAGGCCGTATTTGCCGACAAATTGACTATCTCTGCCGGCGGACGGATGCTCTGCATCCCCTGCTCAGGACACGGAGATTAGCCTGGAATTGCCGACATCTCATGATCTTGGTGGATCCGACCGCTTCTGTCGGGTCCACCAAACCTGAGGAGGATGCCGATGATTCTTGCCTTTACCTCATGTGTAATTCTCGTCCTGGCCTTCATCTTCTCGATGATCGGACTGGGCGGGGCGATGCTGTATGTGCCGGTTTTTCACTGGCTCGGCTTCGATTTCAAGACGGAGGCAATTCCCACCGGACTTCTCCTTAACGGCATCACCGCGGTGTCGGCGGCCATTGTCTACTTCCGGGCGAAGATGGTCGATGTAAAGGGGTCTGTTCCGCTTATTGTGTCTTCATTCCTTGGCGCCCCTGTGGGTGCCTATCTCACAAAGATGGTTTCCACCAGGATGCTGATTCTCCTTTTCGCCGTCTCAATGATCTTTGCCGGGGGCAGAATGCTCCTCACGGCGAACCGCCCGGAAAAGACGGGGACGATGGAGCCGCGGACCCGCTTTCTCCTGATGGGAGCGGGCGGTTTTTTTATCGGAATGATAGCCGGTCTTCTGGGAGTTGGCGGAGGATTCCTGTTCGTGCCTATGATGCTGGCCATGGGATACCCTACAAAAAGGGCCGCAGCCACAAGCTCTTTTGTGGTGATCTTTTCATCGTTTTCCGGTTTTGCAGGTCATCTGGCAGAAGGACATTTCAACTGGGCTCTTATGTTCTTCACGACAATCGGGGTGATCATCGGGTCCCAGATCGGCGCGCAGGTGATGAAAGAGAAGATGAAGGCGAAATGGATAAAGCAGATTTTCGCCGTGGTCCTGCTGGGAGTTGCGGTGAAGCTGCTGCTTAAATTGTATGTATAATGAGTTGCAGGAATCTGTGTATAATTTTCCTGATTCAGTAAGAATCTGTCATTCCCGCAAGTGAAGCGCCTGCCTGCCGGCAGGCAGGCGAACCGGAATGACACGATAACGGAATAAATAGCGACTTATATACAGATTCTTGTCAGGAGGGAGGAACAGATGAAGATCGAGTTTGAGTCCATAGGGTTTGTCAGAACGGACACCGAAAAGGTGCCGAGGCACTGGACCGTTTCCGACGTGGAAGGCGAGATAGTCATCGACGATAAGTTTGTGACCGGACTTAAGGACATTCGATCGGGTCAAAGAATAGTGGTGATATTTTATTTCCACAGAAGCCCGCCATTTACGCCGGACTACCTCATCCAGACGCCGCCTCATCGCAACAAGCCGATGGGGGTCTTCAGTATATGTTCCCCGGTCCGGCCGAACACTATAGGTATATCCGTGCTCGAAGTTGTCGGGATTCTTTACACAACCCCATCGGTCTTTCTTGAAGTCAGTCTGGCGATTGGAAATTCGCGCCGCCGTCCTTTGGATTTCATTTTTTGTAAGATGCGCCTTGGAGCTGCTCCCACCCGAAAACTGGTTCGGCCAAAAGTTGAACTTTCTGGCTTCATGCGATCCCTTGGATCCGCTGTCTGGCGAACTCAGGGGCCGACGGCCTTGTCCTTCAGGCTGGCGGCGATACCTTTTCTGAAGGACGGGACCTGCCTCATCACTTTCAGCGAGGCAAGCCACGCAGTCGAGCGTCCGCCCGTATCGTCGGAATCGTCCATGAAGCTGATGTCGGCGATTGCAGGCGGCATCTTGCCGAAGGCCTCTTTGAAATCCTGCAGAACATTCACCTCTTCTTCCCTCCACCTTCCGACCTCTCCGTTTCCCGCTTCAAGAACGACGTATTTTATGTCTCCAAAGCCGGGACTTGTGATGATTCTCTCCCTGTGCCGCCTGTTTGCCCAGACGTAGCAGAGGGCGTAGCGGGGCGGATACCGACCGTATATCTTTTTCGCAATCGAATATTTCAACTTTGTGAAAAAGCCTGCCCTTTCAGGATTATACTTAAACATGACATACAGGCGGGCCGGAGAATCGTTTTCTTTCCTGTTGCCTATGTCTCCCTTCGCGTAGATATTGCTGACCTTCCACTTCCAGCGTACCAGAGGGTATCGATAAACATTGAATTCAGTATTACAGACGATGGCAGAGGAGGAACCGACGCTCCTGGCCTTCAGACAAGCGATGCCGTCTTCGTCCGCTTCTGAATAAGAAGTATTCTTCTTGGTATTATCGAAGCGGAGGGGCTTCCAATCACCCAGATTCGCAAAATTCTCCCGAACAACTGCTCCACGCGAGGCAAGGGCCGCCGATGCGGTCCAGGACAGGGCAATCAACACTGCAAGGAAGCAAACCGATTTCCGCATTGTTTTATTTTATAACTAATCGGCCCCGAATGGCCATGACACGCCCCCACGGGAACGTCCTGCTCTCGCGAAAGCCGGGTCCTGTATTGAACTGAATAACAGATCGTACTTTGAGCAGAAAAGCAGGGCGCATTCCCCGGGCTTACCCGTTCCCGCCTGCATTTCAGCATGGGTCATGTGCCTGACGGTCATCCTTGTTTATCATAATGGGAACGCAATTCCGGTATGAGATCAAAAAAGAACGGACCCGAAACACCGGTATGTTGACAACCGGGACTGTCAGCGCTATATTGCAACTCATGGATGAAGAGACGGAAAGCGAGGGAATTCGGAGGATGTGCCAGCTTTATCCCGGACTCGTGGACCTGCGGGGCGCCTGTTCCGTGGAATCGGGATTCCTTTTGATTACGGACCACCGGTTATGCATGAATCCCGTTTTGGTCGGGAATCTCCCCCGGATGAGCGGAGGCAGCGAAACCTGTGACTAATCGGCGCAGGCATAAGAGGGTGCCGCTGATATCTTTTGTTGTTCTCAAAGTGATGGACGGCGAGGGTATGCCGACGATCAAGACCTTGACTGCCGATATATCCATGTCGGGTATCGGCCTGTATTCAAGAGCACCTTTGGAACTCGACCACGATGTGTCTATCGCCGTTAATTTTATCAGTAACGGAAGCCTGATGACCGAACACGTCGAGGGCCGGGTTATATATGTCAATGGAATAGGAGAATTCTATTTCGTCGGGATTGAGTTCCGTCAGGAGATAGCTTCAGGCCGGCAACCCTCCCTGCATCAGCGCCTTCAGAGAATTCTGAGCTATTACGAAGATACCCAGTGAGATACGGAACGGCAAGCCGGCGAGGGACCAGGACCGCCAACCCGATTATTCATGAATTGACAGCGGTACAAAGGCCCATCCCTTATTCTCACTCGTTATGATCTCCGAGGCTTTTGCCACCTCAGTGCTTCGTCAACAAGTATGCTTCAGATTGACGCTGGCATTTCATTTTCTGTCCCGGAGGTTTATTCTTCTTCCCGTCCCCTTCCTGCCTGTATTCCGGCCACTTTCGGAACTTGAGGCCGACCTGGGCGGGAAGGGGCGGACTTTCCCGTTTCGCTATCAAGCTGAAGGCGGGGCGATTACCTTGGGAGGAAAATTCGGTTAATATAGGGTATAGGTAGTTGTTGAGCGGATATCGGGCTTGATGTAATGATCAACTTTCGGGACGGCATAAGAAAATCCCTTGCCGGCAAGCTCATTGTTGCCATGGGGCTTGTCGTATTTGTCGGGGCATCGCGGCGGGCGGAGATAGGGACCCTTGTTGACAGGACGTCATTTGCCTGTGCGGGCTGCCACAGCAACCCTGAACGACCTTCTGCGACCCTGATGAACAACAGACAGTGGGTAACATACACCGGGAAGGAAGGGCAGAGTCTCCTTACTTACGTGGACCCCATATACAACGAACCGTCCTGTTATACGGCAGCCTGTCATGTCCATCCGCGCGGACAGAAAGTCCTCGGCATTCTGGAGACGGACTTCTCGCTTTCCCTGCTGGATAAAAGAATAAGGAAACAAAGCATGGCGATGAGCGCCTATGCGGTTTCACTGATGTTGTTCAGTTCGCTAATCATCTATCTTGTTCTCAGAAAGTTTGTGCTGAAACCTGTCTCTACTTTGTCCGATGGCATGAAGAAAGTTGCCACGGGCGACCTGGAACAGAAGGTCGCACTGAAATCGGTGGACGAGATGGGTGTGCTTGCAGACACCTTCAATCTGATGACGAAGGATCTCGAAGTTGCCAGGGAAACGGCTGATAACTGGACGCGGACACTGGAAACCGAGGTGACGAAGAAGGTTGCAGAACTGAAGAAGTCTCAGGATAAATTGTTTCAGGCGGAAAAGCTCGCCTCCCTGGGCCGGCTCACGGCGGATGTGGCTCACGAGATAAGAAATCCCCTGACCGCGGTGGGAGGTTTTGCACACAGGCTGCACAAGATCGTCGAGGGAGAAAAGCAGAAAGAATATGCGGACGTCATCATTACGGAAGTTGACAGGCTGGAAAGAATATTGAAGGATGTCCTGACTTTTTCGCGGGATGCGAGGTTTCACCTTGAGAGAAGACCGCTGGAGGAGGCCGTCCACGAGGTCGTCAAGGTATACGAAGGCCTGTGCAGAGAGCAGTCGATAGAAGTAGATGTCAGGATAGCGGAAAATCTCCCCCCGGTGCTGATCGACAAGGACCAGGTGAAGCAGGCGCTCACCAATCTTGTTGCCAACGCGATGGATGTCATGCAGAAGGGCGGCACGCTGACGATCTCTGTGGGCCGGGAGAAAATCAACGATGTGACGTACGTCTTCCTGACGGTGTCGGATACGGGGCCGGGGATACCCGAAGAGAAACTGCCTCTTATCTTCGAGCCCTTCTTTTCCACAAAGGAGATCCACGGGACGGGCCTCGGACTTTCTATAACGAGGAAGATAATCGAAGAGCACGGCGGCTTTATCAAGGCTGAAAGCGTGGAGGGCAAGGGGGCGACAATCGGACTCTATTTCCCTTTCCAGGAGGAAGAAGATTCTTTGCAGGCAAGATGCTGGGAGTATATGAAATGCGGAAGAGACAAGGACTCGGCCCTCAAATGTCCGGCCTATCCAAATTTCGGCCGTACCTGCTGGGCTGTAGCTGGAACGTTCTGCGACGGGAAGGCCCAGGGCACGTTTGCTGAAAAATATGAAGACTGCAGGAAGTGCGAATTTTATCAGAAGGTGACGAAGAAAGAGGCATGAGACGGAGGATGAGGACAATGGCGCGGGAACGGACGGACAGGCTGACAGGGGAGGCTTAATGAACCACAGCGCCGAAAAAAGGCTGGTCTGGAGTCTGGCCGTAACTCTGGTTATTCTCATCGCGGAGGTGGTAGGGGGGATACTCAGCAACAGCCTTTCCCTCCTGAGCGACGCTGGGCACATGTTTACCGACGTTTTCGCCCTTGTTCTGAGTCTTGTCGCCGCCATGATCATGAAGAAGCCGTCCGATTTCAGGGCAACGTATGGGTACCAGAGGATCGGCCTGCTGGCTGCCCTCATCAACGGGGCCACCCTGATAGTCATAGCAGTCTTCATCTTCGTCGAAACATACAGACGCTTTCTGTCGCCTCCGGAGGTGAATTCTTCACTCATGCTTATCGTCGCCACGGGCGGCCTGGCGGGTAACCTTCTCATGGCGTGGATACTCGGCAGGGGGCACAAGGACCTGAATCTGAAAAGCGCATGGCTGCATGTTCTCGGTGACACGGTTTCCTCCGCGGGAGTAATAGTGGCAGCCGTAACGATCAAACTGACCGGCTGGACTCTGGCCGATCCGGTGGCCGGCGCATTTGTGGGGATCGTGATAATATGGGGTGGAAGCCGGGTCATCAAGGAAGCGCTCTGGGTCTTCCTTGAATTGAGCCCCGCAGAGTTTCACGCTGAGGAGGTCTCCCGCCTGATTTCGGAAACACCCGGCGTAATATGCGTACATGATGTCCATATATGGTCTATAGGGCACGGACTGCCTGCCTTTTCCGGCCACGTGCAGGTACGTGACCAGAAGATCAGCGCGGCGGACAGTATCAGGCACGAGGTCGAGAACAGATTATCGCAGATCGGAATCAAGCACTCGGTGGTGCAGATGGAGTGCGCGGAATGCGAAGAGAATGCCCTTTATTGCAGCATAGAACGGCCCGCCGACACCCACCATCACTGAAAGCAACAGGCTATAAGCAACAGGCAAGGTCTATTTGCGGCCAAGAATACGCGGCCAGTTCAGATCTGCCTTCCTGATATAGCCGGGAATGTCCCTGCTCCAAATCTTTTGAACGTCCCTGCTCAGATTCAGATAGAGCCTGCCGTTAGCGATGTTCCATGCATCCGGGTCTATATCCGCCGTTTTCCCCTGGCTTACGGCATAGGCGCAATACCCTCCGTATTGAGGAGCGTACTTGTCGGGGCCGGCCTTGAAGAGGTCACGGTGCTCTGCGCTCGCAAACCGCCATTTTGCGCCTTTCCATTCATATTGGAACTCCTCTTTTCCCCTCACCGGCCTGCCATCAATGAAATAAGCGACGGGATCGTATCCCTTAATCGCCACCCCATC
This sequence comes from Candidatus Sulfobium sp., assembly GCA_037381085.1. GTDB lineage: Bacteria > Nitrospirota > Thermodesulfovibrionia > Thermodesulfovibrionales > UBA6898 > JARRRD01. The sequence goes on along the minus strand of JARRRD010000027.1, from coordinate 31,260 downwards.
AGAGGTGACATTGACGGGATTTACAGTCGAAGAGCACGCCACCAATATTGATATTAAGAAAAGCACTGTCGGTAAAGAAAAACGTCTCATCAAAACAGTACCAGTCATGTCTCCTCCGGTCTTTGCAGCGTCAGGATCAATTCTTCATGAGAATATAATCCGCGTCCGATTTCGTGATATGTTCGGGATCGATACTGCCCGGGACATCGGGAAGGATCACCCGGTAAGGGATGCCCTCCGACAGATCCTTTACCTGCTGCGGGATGCCGCTTTTCCATGCATGCCCCGTCCCGGAAAGAACGATGACCGTCCTGTCTGGATGCTTTTCGAGATATTTGACGGTGTGCCATGCCATGGTCTTGTCCCAGAGTATCTGTGCTTCACAGAAATGGTCAAAATCCTTCTCGGGTATTCCGTGCGCGGCATAGGCCCGGCGTATGAAGTCCATGTATTTCTGGTCCACCGAACAGGTGATACCCGGCGGGAGCTCGGCCAGTTCCTTGTCCGTGAGGGAAGAGAAGCCGAGGGTGGCCACCTTCGTGGAGATGCTCCAGGGCAGATTAAGTGCAATGGCGGGAATCCTGTGGTCCCTCAGGTAGAAAAAGATGTCTCTGTAAAGCGGCCATGGCATATCCCAGTTCCTGTCATAGACCTGAATGAATTGCCCTGGAGGCAATTTCCCGTCCACCCACTGATCAAGGTCTTTCTGGCTCCTCGCCTGAAACATCTCGAAACCGACCGTGACAGGTATCCCCCCGGTGTAAAGGGCCTTAATAACTTCCAACTCCCACTTGTGGTGCAGGTCATCATCGTGGAATTCACCCACGAATACAATACGCGCCTTTTTCAGGTCTCCGACCATTCTTTCAAAACTGATCACCTTCCCGTCGCCGAGCCTGTATACGTGCTCCGGCGTTGAATTCTTCATCGCTCTCATCTCGAAGAGTGCAAAGGCGCCCAGAAGGACGATCAGGAACTTTACCTGGACTCTCATAATCACATTATATTATGTTTTGGAGGAAACAGCTTGTCCCTGGTTTTTTGGAAGATAGATTCTGTGTATAGAATGCAAATAAAATTTACCTTACGGTCGCAAAAGAATACCTGGGAAGCACGGAAGGGACGCCGAAAAATGTCTTGTAGCGACACCTTACGGTCCTGCAGCGGGGCCAGCCAGCCTTTTTCTGAAAGTCACAAAGCGTAAGGTCTGCATTTATGTGAAAGATAAATAGAATCATGTCGTCATTACAAGACTTTTTCGGCGGCCCTTCCGTGCTGTTTTGCAACGTTACGGTTCACTATGGAGACACTGAGACACGGAGAAAGTCTTGTATTGATCAATTGTCTTTAGGTCTCCGGACTCTCTGTGCTTTCTCTCCTCTGCCGGACATCGGCCCTCATTACGGGAAGCGCCTCGGGATAGTTACGCCTCACGAATTCAATGAGTTTCTCCCTCACTTCGCAGCGCAGGCTCCAGGCGTCCGAGGAATTCGCTGCGTCCATAATGGCCCTGAGTTGCATCGTCTTTTCCGTCGCGTCGACAACCTGGAGCGCCGATACATTCCCCTTCCAGTATGTCGAGTTCTTGAGGATGCGCTCAAGTTCTTCCCTTACTTCATCCACAGGGACCGTGTAGTCCATGTAGAGGTACACCGATCCTATCAGATCGGCGGTCTTCCTTGTCCAGTTCTGAAAGGGCTTCTCCAGGAAATAACTTATAGGCACTATCAGCCGGCGGAGGTCCCAAATCCGCACTACTACATACGTCAGCGTTATTTCTTCTATCCGCCCCCACTCATTCTCGACTATCACGACATCATCCAGACTGATGGGTTCGGTAAGGGCGATCTGTATCCCGGCTAACAGATTCGAAAGTGCGGGCCTGGCCGCCAGTCCCACGATTATCCCGGCGAGTCCGGCCGATGCCAGTATTCCCGTTCCCAGCTGGCGGAACTTCTCAAAGCTCATGAGAATTGCGGAAACGGCTATCACCACTATCGCAACGATTATTATCTTCTTGATAATACGGAACTGGGTGTAGACCTTTCTCGCCCTGAGATTGTCCTTGCCCGTGATGTCGTATCTGCTCAGGACAAAGTCCTCGAGAACGGAAGTAAGTCTTATGAGAAGCCAGGCGAAAGCGAATACGAGAAGTACGCCGACGATTTTTCCGATCGGTTTATCGAATTCCCCGGAAATCGTGACAAACTGCAGAGCGATGTAGAGCGCCAGGAGCGGCACTGCTATTCTAGCGGGCCTCCTGCAGTGCTTTACCATGGAATCGTCCAGTACGCCCGAGGTCCGACGGGCCAGGCGGGACATTAACCTGAAGAAAATGGCGTACAGGATAAGCCCTGCAATAACGGCCGCTGCAAGGACAGCCGCGGAATAGACCCAGGGGGTCAGATCACGAAAAAAAGCATCCACTTATCTCTCCTTTGATGCCCCGGCCCCGGAACAAGGTCTGACAGGCTGCTCACGGGGAAGCCTATTTCTTCGTCTTCTTTTTCGAAACAGATTTCCTGGTTTTTTCCAGTGCCGTCGATTTTTTTGCGGGTTTTTCCAGTGCGGTCGTTCCCTTCTTCTGCTTTTCCACGGCGGTAGTCCCTTTTTTCTGCAGGGCCGTCCTGTCTTCATCGCGAGCGCCGAACACACCGAGCACGTAGGCTTCCCGGACCATCGTTATCTTATGTCCGTCCAGTTCGAACTCCCTCGCCATGTATTTCTCGTAGAGTACCTTGTCGCCCGCCTTCACTTCGACAGGAACGAACCTCTTCTCCTCTTCCTTTTTCTTCCCTCTTTCCTTCTCGTAGGCGCCGGGACCTGCGGATATGACGACACCCCACTGGGGTTTTTCCTTTGCGACGTCCGGAATGATGATTCCCCCTGGGGATTTTTCCTCTTTTTCCCCGGCCTTCAGAACTACCCAGTCGTGTAAGGGTCTGATCTTCATAGAAGTCCTCCTAACATGAAAGAAAATTATAGTTTGAAATGCTCCCGCCCCGGGAACGGAAAACGAAAGCTAATATATTATATAAGAAAAGGAGGGTAATAATGGCGGGCACGGGCTTTCCGTCAGCCAACATGGAGATAAAGGCACCTTGTGAGGTAATAAGCCGTTGAAACTGAAAGTACTTCTGATAAACCCGTGGATATACGACTTTGCCGCCGTCAATATGTGGACCAGTCCTCTGGGTCTCCTGAGGGTGGCCGAATTCCTGAGTAGCTATGATGTGGAGCTCTCACTTATCGACTGCATGGAGGCCGGCATAACAAGAAAATACGGCTGCGGAAGATATCCGAAGGAGGTCGTAGAAAAGCCCCGATGCCTCGGGGCGGTGCCTAGGCATTTCGGAAGATACGGCATAAGCGTGAAGGCTTTCAGAAAGGCGATCCTGGCGCATGGCCGGCCTGATCTTGTGCTTGTGACATCGATCATGTCATATTGGTACCCCGGAGTTCAAAAGGTTGTCGAACTCGTGCGGGAAACCTATGGCGGCATTCCGGTGGTACTGGGCGGCATATATGCCACGCTCTGGAGCGGACATGCCATTGAGACGTCGGGCGCAGACGGCGTGTATAAAGGCGCTGTCGGCGAGGAACTGATGTTCTTCCTTCAGACATTCGGGTTCAGAATAAGAAGGAAGCGGGAAGAAAAACCGTATTACATCCTCGGCCTTCACGGACATTACCCTTTCGCTCCTGTCCTGACAGGAACGGGGTGTCCCTACAATTGTGCTTATTGCGCTTCCGGTTTGCTCGGGGGCGGCCTGGACCGGAGATCCTCCGGTGACGTTCTGAACGGGATAATCGAACTTCAGCACATGGGTGTCAGGGACTTTGCTTTTTATGATGACGCCCTTCTCCTGCGGGCCGATGAGCATATCAAGGTCATATTGAAGGAGGTGATAAGGCGGGGCCTTGGCGTCCGTTTCCATTGTCCCAACGGGTTGCACGCACGTTTTATCGATGACGAGCTTGCTTATCTCATGAAACGTTCGGGCTTCAGGACGGTGAGACTGGGTCTCGAGACGGTGGGCGGCAAGAGGCAGTTCATGACGGGCGGAAAGGTGACTTCGGATGAGCTCGAGCGGGCCGTAGTCCTGCTGAAAAAGTCCGGTTTTACGAAGGATGAGGTAGGGATCTATTTGATGTACGGCCTGCCCGGGCAGGGGATGGAAGAGGTGCGGGCCGGAGTTTCCTTCCTGAAGTCCCTCGGTGTAAGAATATATTTGACCGAATTCTCGCCCATACCGGGGACACAATGCTGGGACGAACTTATCTCACGGGGTGTCATCACGGATTCCATCGATCCCCTCCTGACGAACAACACCGTTTTCTCCTATCTTTTTTCGGGTTACGACCGGGCGGAACTGAAAAAGATGAAGCTGGATGTGAAGGAGTATAACCTTGCAGCCGGATGATCATAATAAAGGAGAAGGAAGGAGTGCAGCCGTAAGCCAAGCCTATTTTAACGATACGATGATGCCGTCACAGACCGATTCTGAGGGGGTCAGGCGACCGTCGTTCTGTCTGTCCATGCAGACGTTGAGTCTTAGACGCATGTCGGTGATGGAAGAGGTGCTGTCCAGAATACGCCAGATTCCGCCATTTATTGCGGGGAGGCCGTATGAGGAGGCAAGCGGCCTCATCCCGTCAAGGTTGTCAAAGGGCTGCCATGTCCCGTCATAATAAGCCATTGCCCGACTGCCGTCTGAATTGAGCTCCATCCAGGCATAAACTTCTACCTTAACTCCTTCCCAGTCTTTTGGTATTATGTCCAGCGGGACATCAAGCGGGGCCGGTCTGGCGACCGCCAGGATATGATTGCCACGGTTAAGGACGATGTCCGGCAGTCTCTCGCCGAGGGAGGGATGGGTCTCTGTCCAGAACATCCGGTAGAGCGCCGCAGTGTGTTCGACAGCGGCGGCAAGCAATGTGTCGGCAAACGGGGAAAGGTCTTCGTCGCCGATATCGGTCTTGTAGAATTCAGACAGTAAGTGCAGTTCCAGACCGTCCGCAAATACCAATCCTACGGCATAGAAAGACGGCAGCTCGGTCTCGATGTTCTTCACTGTGGAATTAAGGAGAATGAACTTGCTCCTTTCCGGCGACAGCCGGTAACCCTCAGAGATCCGTCTGACGCTGAAATCTTCACCGATTGCGTAGACGGCTTCAAGGTTGTCGTGGGTCATCTTGACGCTCATTCCCCGTCTCATGCCGCGGTCGATCTTACCGTCGGCGTCGTCGCTGTCGTAATTGCTTGACATTTCGGCCATGGAGTAGAACAGCCTGTAAAGGAGAGGCTCTTCGGGATAACCTCCGTCGGAGAGGTCTTCATACTGAACCGGAACAAGAGTGTTGTGCGGAAAGACGACTTCAAAGTTTGCGGTTTGTTGTTCCGGGGGAATGCCCAGTATGTATTGCCAGGCTGTGTATTCCTCAAAGGAGTCGTCCCCGGTGCGGTCCGTATCGGAAATATGGGGGTCAAGGTGTACGTGGGCGGGTGTGGCCATATCGGCCAGCAGGTGTGCTACCCTGCCGAGAAGGTAATAGGCTCCGGAAGGGTCTGCGTCGTAAGTCTCGACGGCGGACTGATAGAGAGACTGTGCCCGCTCATAGGCGTTTTGGGACTCGAGATTGACGGGGATATTATCCACGGTAGTGAGCAGTCCGCCGTCCGGACCGGCATCGGGCTGCCAGAAATGAGTGCCCCAGTTCAGTAGACCCCACCATGTGGTGAGTCCGCCGCCAGAAAGCCGCGGGTCTCGATCGGCGTCTTCGTCGTAAGCGCCTTTGCATACGTTGTTCCTGGCTGAATCAATGCATTCCGGATAGTCTCCGGAATAAACATGCACTTCGGAAGGCACGGTCTGGACAAGTGACGACTCGTAGGCAATCAGCGAATGCAGTTCGGAATAAAGGGCATGGGCGTTACTCGCGCAGATAAGGAGAGATGCGGGTATGAGAAAAAGGATCAGAGCGGTTCGCTTCATGGTGCCTTATGACAACCCTGAGCAGGCATGACCGGGATCGGGAAACAGTTTAGCCATGGAGCCAAAGAGCCGCAGAGTAAGGCAGCGTCTTTTTCTTAACATAATTTCGTTTCCCTGTCTCCTCGCCTTCGGTATGAATCGCTCTTTTCTAAAGTCCGCGGCATTTTTTGCAAGATCCATCTTCCAGGGGACTGATCTTTCTTCATGATCAATATCGCAAAGGGAAGGCGACCGCCGTCACAGCAGCCGCCTTCCCTTTGATCGCATGGTGATTAATTCTTCAATCCATTAAAACGAAAGCTGCGACAACAGTGACAGATAAATCTCCGGGACCTCTATCGAAGCCGCATAGAGATAATCGTCCGTACTACCTACCAGTGCGGCCAGGTCGGCTACCCAGGCGTCTATCCTGACGTTTTGTCCGTACTGGGCGGAGTACGGGGAGTTAACCTTCGTGACGTCAAGAAAAACATATATGTCGACGACCCCCTGATAGATGCTCTTTATATAGTTCTTCAGGTTGTCGGCATCCGCAAATCCGTACTGAGCCAGTTCGTTGGGTCCCATGAAAACAATGCCGGGCAAGGAACTTCCTAACGTTCCGAGAACGCCTTGCAACGACTGTGCATAAGAGCCGACATCACTGAGGCTGAAGTCGGAGGAGTCGAATTTGCCGACCACGACGACAGAAACATCGCCGGGGCTGCTCGGCGTATATAGACCTAATACCGGATATCCCGAAGAATAGGCAGGTGCGGTTCCCACAAAGAGAATAGTGGCGATAACGCCGAGGCAGGCAAGAAAGACCTTTGCTTTTTTCATGATTTCCCCCTTTTTTGCATGTGTTCCAAGTTCAAACCCTCGAAAGAATACGTTTGAGACCAATTAATCCACCTTGATCACCCCCTCAGTTTTGACCTGTTCCCGGGAATCAGGAGAAGACGCAACAGCGAAATCTTTTTCCTGATTATATTTCTAGCATTTCGGCACCGCCCAGTCAAGTGAAAAGTCACGGTCAGACATTGCAACCCCTTACACCAAACTTTACCCGGACGCTGCATAAAGGAGAAGGAGAATATGCCGAGGAAGTCCGTAAATTCTAAAAATGTTAATCTTGATTCACCTAATGCCGGTAAGTTTCTCACACACTGCAGGGCTACCGGCAAGATTCATCCGCCTCTGGCGGAGAAGGCGCCCGGGTCTCTTTTTCCGCTTTGTGAGGCAGTCTTGGTTCCGAAGTTTAATGAATAAAAAGGATTGCGTTGCACGGAAAGAAAATGTGCTCAAAAAAAGGCCCATTTACAATCTTTGCCGAAGAGCGTCCGGGCTTTAGATCCCGCAGGGCTTACCGGTCTAATCGATGACGATGCGAAAGCCGGCCATCTGTTGGAGCGCTTCAATCCTTTCCCTCAATCCCCTCCGGTCATATCGACCGTATGCCTGGGAACTGCCCGAGAGATGCAGAAGCCTGTCACTTTCGTTTATCGCCCATATACCGCCGCCCGTGACCTCCCATCCGTCTTCGCTTATTTCGTAATAATCGCCCTTCCTGTTATAATCTCCCCCGATCTTACGTTTGGTGAAAAAGCGCTCCACAATATTGGCGTGATAAACGGACTGTCCCTTGGGAGAGAGAACGAGATACTCCGTGTCATTGTTCCTGATCTGTACAAATTTGCCGAGACGTTTGTCCGGTACGGATTTTTTCCCGATCGCCCTGTAATAGATTTCTGAACAGTCTAAAAAGATGAACACGACGAAGGCCCCGGCACGATCAGGACTACCTGTTCAACAGCCGGGCGGCGTCCTTCGCGAAATAGGTGAGTATAAGGTCGGCGCCAGCACGTTTTATCGAGGTCAGGACCTCGATCATCGCCCGCTCCTCATCGATCCACCCCATTTTTGCCGCCGCCTTGACGACGGAATACTCGCCGCTCACGTTGTAGGCGGCAACGGGCAGATCAACGCTTTCCTTTATATCGGAAATCACGTCCAGGTAGGTCATCGCCGGCTTGACCATCACGATATCCGCGCCCTCTTCGATATCGAGGGCGACCTCTTTCAGGGCCTCCCTGCGGTTTGCGGGGTCCATCTGGTAGGACCGCCTGTCCCCGAACTGAGGGGTTGATTCCGCGGCTTCCCGGAAAGGACCGTAGAAGGCCGAAGCATACTTGGCGGAGTAACTCATGACAGGCAACTCTTCATAGCCCCCTGCATCGAGTGCCGCCCTGATGGCGCTAACCCTGCCGTCCATCATGTCGGAGGGCGCCACCATGTCCGCCCCCGCCTTTGCGTGCGAGAGTGCTTCTTTGGCGAGCAGTTCAAGGGTGGGATCGTTCTTCACGTCCCCGTTCTCTATTATTCCGCAGTGGCCGTGGCTGGTGTATTCGCACATGCAGACGTCGGTGATGACATATAAACCCGGCACCTTGTCCTTGATCGCCCGAATGGCTTTCTGTACCACTCCGTGGGGATCGTAAGCCCCGGAGCCCTTTTCGTCCTTGTGCTCCGGAATGCCGAAGAGTATTACCGCCGGGATGCCGAGGGAATAAACCTCTTTCGCGTGTTTGACAATCCTGTCCACGGACTCCTGGTAACATCCGGGCATCGAGCTTATCTCCTTCCGGACGTTCTTGCCGTAGGTGACGAAAAGGGGATAGATGAAATCGTCAGGAGACAGCGAGGTTTCCCTCACCATCCTCCTGACGGTCTCGTTTTTCCTCAGTCTCCGCGGTCTTACAACGGGGAACATCTATCCGCAGGAACTGCAGCCGGAGCCGCATGAGGGCGGGGGCTCGTCGCTGTTTATGACAAACCCTTCCCCCTGGTCTGTTTTGACGTAATCGATCTCTTTGTTGATCAGGCTCTGCGACGCCTCTTTGTCCATGAATACCTTCAGTCCGTTTTTCTCGACGGTTTCATCATCTTCGGAAGCCGTCTGATCTATGTCAAGGCCGTAGCTTGGTCCGCAGCATCCGGCCCCGTGTATGAACACTCTGAGCCCCCATCCTTCCTTGCCTTCGGTCTTCAGTAACTGCAAAGCCTTCTCTGCAGCCGCATCGGAAATTTTCAACACAATCCACCTCCATAAAACGTAATATTTTTAGGATAAGTCAAAAAAGTGCCAAAAAGCAAGCCGGGAAGGGCGCCGGGCTTTTGAAATTGACAATAAATCGGCATAAGTTTTATTATAACGAACGACATTGATTACAGTCTTTTTGACGTATTCAACGCCTAATGTAACCACGCGGTTAGTAGGCGTTTTTTTGGCGTAAAAAATATTGTCGAAACGAGGCTACAATGTGCCGTTTGGCTGCGATAACATCTTCCGAGTACCTGTCCCCGATGGAGCCCATCCTTGCGCTCGAGACCATGAAGGAAGGTCACGACGGTTCGGGACTGGGTGTCATGATGAAGGATCTGGGCGGCGAATTTGAAGGGTTGAAGGACTTCCCGGTCCTCTCGGGTATCTGTTCCAACGCCGGCATGGAAGTGGTCGATGAATACATGGAGAAGAAGGGGTTCACGGTCAAACACTCGTGGGCGCCCTCGATCCGTGAGGTGAAGGGAGTGACAAGGCGCGACCACTATTTCGCCAGGGCCTATGAATATCCAGCCGCCTATTCGGACAAATCGGCGCGCGAGAAGGAAGACCTGCTCCTTAAGACCCGCCTTGAGCTGAGGAGTATGGGGCAGGCCGACGAGTCTATTATCGTATTCTCGTTTTACCCCGACGTGCTGGCTATCAAGGAGGTCGGCGACCCTCTCCAGCTGAGCGAATTCTTCGGGCTCGAAGATTCGTCTCTCAAGGCGAAGGTCGTGATGGCGCAGGGAAGACAGAATACCAATTACGCCATAAACTTATATGCCTGCCACCCGTTCTTCATCCAGGGGTTTTCGACCATGACGAACGGTGAGAATACTGCCTTCGTTCCCATAAGGGAGTATCTCATGAGCAGGGGGTTCCAGGGTTACGTGGGCTACAACAGCGACAGCGAGGTATTTACCCACATCCTCCATTATCTGGTCAGGCAGCTTGGCTATCCCCTCTCCTATTACAAACACGTAATTACCCCCCTGAAGTCCTCCGAGATAGAAAAGAGGGAAGACAGGGATGTGCTGGACCTTTTGAAGAAATCCATGCGCATGCTCTGCATCGACGGACCGAACTGCATAATAGGGTTCACACCAGGGGGAACCTGCTTCATGGTCCAGGACTCGAAGAAGCTGAGGCCCGGCATGGTGGGGGGCGTGAAAGGCAGGTACGCCCTTATGTCCGAGGAGTGCGGCGTGGACAGCGCGGTCCCCGCACGGGACAGGTCGAAAGACATATTTCCGATGAAGTACGACATGGTGGTTGTTTCGCCGGGGGCTGAGGAGGTAACGGTATGGAACCAGCTTCACGATTAGACCACAACCATCAACTCTCGCTGAAAGAATTCCCTTACATCATCAGGTGGAGGGACGACAGGTGCAAGAGGTGCGGCAGATGTACCGCAGTCTGCCCCGTCAAGGCTATCGAGCCCTCCATAAAGGTCCTCAGAACAGTGACGTCGGAAGGACCTGTACCGGAGCCGACGTCGACAAGGAAGATCACCTATGTCGTGGAACAGGTGACGGACATCAACCGCTACTGCACGGGATGCGGTACGTGCACGCTCGTCTGTCCGAACGAAGCGATAGAACCGGAGCTGAATCCCCAGAACAAGTTTCTCCATTTCAAGAACAAGGGAGGGGACGCCTACAAGCGGGGCGGCAGGCGGAACGATCCTTCCATATCTACCCTCGACAGGCTGAAGTTTACGAGGATATCGATGCTTACCGACCCGGCCCTGGATGCCGGCCGTCATGAATTCAGGATACGTACGCTGCTGGGGAGGAACCTGCCCCCGGAGCAGTTGCCCCTGAAGGAGGTGGGCGGAAAGCTTGTGGTGGACAGAGACGGCATATTCGTCCCGCCGGTGCGCGAGATTTATCCTATCATGATAGGGAGCATGTCCGTGGGCGCCCTTTCACCGCCGATGTGGGAAGGGCTTGCCATGGGAGTGACTTACCTCAACGAGGTGGAGGGCATGCCGGTGGTGATGTGCTCCGGCGAAGGCGGAATGCCGCCGAGGCTGCTGAAGTCCAAGTTCCTCAAATATTTCGTTCTCCAGATAGCATCCGGGTATTTCGGATGGGACGAGATCATTCATGCCCTTCCGGACATGGTGGAAGACCCCTGCGCGATCGAGATCAAATACGGTCAGGGCGCAAAGCCCGGGGATGGCGGGCTCCTGATGGCATATAAGGTCCTCAAGCTGATCGCGGAGATCAGGGGTGTCCCGATGATGGTCGATCTCGCTTCCCCTCCGACCCATCAGACCAAATACTCGATTGAAGAGGCCGTGGCGAAGATGATCCAGTCGATGTCGATGGCCTGGGGCTTCCGTGTCCCGGTCTATCCGAAGATCTCAGGTACGAAGACGGCGCAGGCGGTCCTGAACAACCTCGCACGAAACCCGTATGCTGCGGCCCTGAGCATCGACGGCGAGGACGGCGGCACCGGCGCGGCATACAACGTCTCCATGGACAAGATGGGCCATCCAATCGCCTCCAACATCAGGGATTGTTATCTCGACCTCGTAAAGCAGGGAAAACAGAATGAACTGCCGCTCATAGCAGCCGGCGGCGTCGGGAAAAAGGGCAACCTCGCGGCCAATGCTGCGGCTCTCATCATGCTGGGGGCGTCGGCCGTTTCCATCGGCAAATATATCATGCAGACTGCCGCGCAGTGCTTCGGGGACGAATACAACAGGTGTAATCTCTGCAATACGGGGAGATGTCCGAGGGGCATCACCACCCAGGACCCCAAACTTTACCGGAGGCTCGATCCGGACAAGGTGGCCGAGCGTGTCGTGGACGTCTTCAAGACAGCGGACACGGAACTCAGAAAGATATTTGCCCCCATGGGCCGGAGTACGGAACTGCCGATCGGTATGTCGGACGGCCTGAGCATCGGAGACAAAGAGATGTCGGAAAGGTTGCATATAGATTATGCGTGCTGAAAAGAGTTGCATGAAGGAGAATGCGAACACGCTGAAAAAGTCCTTCTTCAGCACATTTCCCTCTCTTTCTGAGGTTGAGTATGTAAGTGTAATGTTGGGTCTGATATGCGCCGACCCGCGGGTGTGTTAATGAAAAAAATGACCATAAAAGGAAATTTGAACGGAAACCGCGTGCCCTCGCGGATACTTGAAGAACAGATCCAGCAGGCCGTGCAGGACGGCGCCAGGGAGATGCTTGTCCTTGCCGAGGGTCAGCACGGCATCGGCGGACGCATCTGGCCCCGGGGCGAAACCGTAAGAGTAGCCGTTGAAGGGCCTGTCGGCCAGCGGCTGGGCAGCATGGGGATGGAAGGGACCGAGATTGTCGTCAAGGGTAGCACCTCCGATGACGCGGGCTGGCTCAACTGCGGCGCAAGGATAACGGTTCTGGGAGATGTGACAAACGGCGCTCACAACGCCGCTGCCCAGGGCGTCCTTTACGTCCAGGGAAGCGGAGGAGCCAGGTGCGACACCATGACCAAGAGGAACCCGCGGTTCGATCCCCCTCAGTCGTGGTATTTCAGAAGTGTCGGTGACTCCTTTGCAGAGTTCAAGGCGGGCGGCATCGCCGTCGTCTGCGGGGTGGACCCGCGTGACCCCGAAAGCGTCCTGGGCTACAGGCCCTGTGTGGGAATGGTCGGCGGAACGATATATTTCCGCGGCAGGATCAGCGGGTACAGCGAACGGGACGTGAAACTGCTGGATCTCACTCCTCAGGACTGGGAGTGGCTCACCGGCAACATGAAGGTTTATCTTAAGTCCATAGACAGGGAATCCTATTACCGGGAGCTTACGCGCTCGTCGAGAGACTGGAAGAAACTGATCGCCCATACACCGGCCGAAAAAAAGGCCCTGATGAAGGGCCGGATGTCGACCTCCGATTTCAGAAAGAATGTCTGGGAGCATGGGGTCGGCGAGGGCGGTATTTTCTCCCCCTATATCACACACGACCAGACTGTCCTCCCTTACATTACCACGGGTATTGAGAGGCGGAACAGGCCGGTCTGGAACAACGAGAAATATCTGCCTCCCTGCGCGTATAATTGCCCCACCCGCATACCTTCTCACAAGAGGGCGACCCTCATGAGGCAGAAGAAGATGAAGGAGGCCCTCGATCTCGTTCTCAGGTACAGCCCGCTTCCGGCGACCGTATGCGGCCAGATATGCCCCAATCTTTGCATGCAGAGCTGCACGAGGGGACAACTCGATCAGCCCCTCAACATAAAGGAACTGGGAAGCCTGGCCCTGAAGCTGCCGGCCCCGAAGCCGGCAAAAAAGACGGGCCACAAAATAGCAGTGATCGGAGGCGGACCGGCGGGTCTGTCTGCGGCATGGCAGCTCGGACTTAAGGGGCACAGCGTCGATTTGTACGAGGCCGCCCGCAAACTCGGCGGCAAGATAGAACTCTGCATACCGAGAGAACGCCTACCGCACAGGATCCTCCTGAAGGAACTTTCCCGTTTCAAGGAAATAGGAGTGACGACTCACCTCGGCAGAAGCATCAACCTCAAGGCATTCGAAAGAATCTATAGGGCACATGATGTCGTGGTAGTGGCCTGCGGAGCCCATAAGCCTAGAAAGATAGAATTCCCCGGTTCCGACGACGTCATGTCCGCGATAGACTTTCTGAAGGGAATAAACTTCGGCAGGGACGTGGTCCTGAAAGGCAAGAAGGTTGTGATCATAGGGGCCGGAAATGTCGGGATGGATGTTGCCTCTCAGGCCTTCAATTGCGGAGCCGCTTCCGTGACGGCAGTCGACATTCAGAAGCCTGCGGCCTTCGGCAAAGAGATGGAGCTTGCGAAGGAGAAGGGGACGGAGATAATCTGGCCGAAGCTGGCAAAGAAATATGACAAGAAGGCGAAGAAGATCTTTTTTAAGGACGGTACGTCCCTCGATGCCGATATGGTGATCATGTCCGTCGGTGAAGTGCCGGTCCTCGATTTCCTTCCCCCCGATGTTCACGCTGAAAGGGGATGGATCACCGTCGACGATCTCGGCAGGACATCCGACCCGAAGGTATTCGCCATCGGGGATGCAACGAAGCCGGGCCTTGTGACACATGCGATCGGCCAGGGAAGGATCGCGGCAGACGTGATCCACTCGGAGCTGATGCACTATGATTATATGCCCGAGGTAAGACAGGTCGTTCCTTACGAGAACATCAAGACCGAATACTACGAGGTATGCCGCCGCGAGGCCTTTGAGCCCAAGCAGGAGGCCGGCCTGTGCATGTCCTGCGCGACCTGCCGCGACTGCCACATGTGTGAGGCCACATGCTACTGGGGCGCTATAAGCAGGGTCGAGCACGAGGACGGCTCCTACGAGTACGTTGTTGATGACGAAAAGTGCATAGGCTGCGGGTTCTGCGCCGGCATATGTCCCTGCGGCGTCTGGGAGATGACCGAGAACGTCTGATCAGGACGAAGGAAAGGCCTGCCGGGTGTTGAATCGGGGCCGGCTATTACCGTGCACATTACACAAAATCAATGACTCGCCGATTGAATTCCTTTCTCTTGAACTGCATGATATAATAGAGAAGCGGACTTTTAAAGAATTCCTCTCCGCAGGGGAGTCCGGGTTAACGGCGGGGTGGTCCAGTCTAAAAAAATGGTTGGAAAGGAGTGTATAACATGCCATTTATTCGCAAACGACGCATCTGGTGGGAAGCTGTTGAGGGGGCTTCAAGCTATGTTGTATATACCGGCTCGGATCAGAGCGTTTTTGATCCTGACAACTTCAGGTGGGAGGCGACGCCGGGAATAGTGTTCAAGGAAGTTACGGGGAGGACAGAGCTGATAATTCCCGATGAGTGGCCTGAATTTCCAGGCAGTCCGGGAGTGTACTATATCGGCATTACTTCCAAGGACGACCTGGGGAATCAAAGCGACCCTTTCGTATCTTCGGGGCTGTTCAGGTTCTCTCCTCCACCCGCCCCGTCTCAAGGCGGGATCAGCGACAGTTATTGATGGATAGTCCCCTGTTACTTGACGTAATTCATAGCACCAAGAGCATGTTGTACGACATCCGGGATCTTTCCCGCCTCACGCGGAAGAAGTTTGTTGACAAGTACTTCGAAGAGTTTTTCTACACGCAGATCAGCGGCATCATCGAGCAAATCGATCTGTTGCTGGACGGCTTCCTCAATTATATGAAGTCAACGACCGTCGTTACGAGAAAAGACACCGTAAACAATCTTATAGGAAGGGCGGTAGAGAATAATCAGCATAAACTCCAGGAAAAGAAAATCAGGGTATTCAAGAGACTTGAGAAGGAACTCCCTGAAACTGTTGTACCTGACGAACATATGGCTTTTATTTTGGATTCCATCGTTCGGTACGCCACTGTTCTGATGCCTTCCGGTGGAGATATCATTTTTTCGACAAAATCATCTTTTGTCACTCCGAAGCCGGCCTCTGAAACGGCT
>JARRRD010000027.1:10778-15745 GCA_037381085.1 Candidatus Sulfobium sp. | reverse complement strand
GCCCAGAGAGGGAGAGGCGTCACTAAGTCTGGTCCTCCGTTTGGTGAGTTTCCTGGTGAGCGAACACAATGGTACGATGGAACATGAGTCTGATGAAACAAAGCCGAGAGGGCAGATCGTTCTGAGATTTCTTTCCGAAAGAAGACATGAGGTACATTATCAGCCGATAGATTCGTAATTTTTTCGGATTCAGATGAGGATCACGATGAGGACCGGGAGCTGCAATTTTCTGGAAGGAAATTATCTGCTGGTGTGCAAGGCCGGCAGGCGGGTCTACGTACCCAGTCTTTACGAGATGAAGTCATATTGCAAGGATACGCAATACAGGATATGTCCTCACTACCTGAATACGAGAAAGCGTAAGATGTTCAAGCCGCCGCCGCCACGGTTTGTTAATGTGGAGTGAGACGGCACGTCATTTATTTTGTCGGCGATACAGGTGCTTCATTCTCGTTCTTGTCCAATACACTAAGGCCGGGTCACCCGTGATTTCTGTAAGATAAGGAACATCGGCACAATTTACCCCGAAAGCCTTAGACCTGGCGTGAAGGCATTGGATGGCTGCAATTTTTGTCATAGTGAGGGAAGGAAGGCAATTCCCGACATCCTCCAGGAAAAGGACTATAAAGGAGTTAAAGACGGGCGCACCAGGCAGTGGTTTTGTTGCTTTGCCGGTGAGGGCCAAGAAGCCATCTGGCGGCCGGAGCACTCAAACATATGTAAAGAGGCAGCGGACATCCAGGCTTAAATTGTCCGGCTGTCCAGACTGAAAACCTGCCCGGTGATATTTTTCGTGCCGACAAGATAAGCCACGAATTCCGCCACTTCACGGGGGTCGGACAATTTCCCCGATATGCTGTCTTCTCCAGCCTTCTCCATAGCCTTGAGCGCAGTGGCGCCCATCTCGGTCATCATGTATCCCGGCAAGAGCACATTTACTCTGATATTATACGGCGCCAGTTCGCTCGCTGCAGTATGAGAAAGCCCGATTAAGGCTGCCTTTGAGGCACTGTAAGCCGGCTGCCCGGCCTTGCCCTTGAGTCCGGAATAGGAAGAGATGTTGAGGACATGCCCGCCCCCGGATTTTTTCATAAGCGGCGCCGTTGCCCTCATAACGTTGAAGGATCCCGTGAGGTTAGTATTGATTATGCGGTCCCAGTCGCTTTCGGGCTGCCTCAGCAGGAGGCTGTCTTTCGCGATTCCCGCATTGTTGATAACAACGTCCAGTCTTCCGAACCTGTTATCGATCTGCAAGGCCATCTCCTCCACCTCGCCAATGTTTCCGACATCGGCCCTTACGGCAAACGACTTTTCACCCGCCCTTGAAGCGGCATCGGCCGCCTCTTGTGCCGATGACAGGTAATTTACCGCAACTTGATATCCATGCCTGGAGAGTGTAAGCGCTATCTCTTTTCCCAGCCCTCTTGATGCGCCCGTAACCAGTGCAGTGCGCATTTGAGAGGTCTCCTGATCAACAATTTCGTTCTGCATTTGGATTCATTTCCTGATCCGGCGCAATTGCGGGATCAAAATGCACCTCTGCGGTGAAATGTAATGTTAAATAAATATCAGGTGATGGGCTGATTAGTCAAGATCTCTGCCGGAAAAACAGGTCAGTTTGAACAAAGGGTTTTGGTTACCCTTGATTTCTATCTTAGAACAGAAATTTGAAGAAATTATGAATTAATAAGAATTAATAAAACAGGCCGAAAAAGTGCGCCTGAAGCCTCTTTACAGAAAACGACAGGGAGGGCAAAAGCTCGATTACAGGGTCCTCTTGAAGGCAAGAATCGAGGTAGTCATCATGACCGCGGTAAAAACGGCGAGAAAGGCCAGATCGCCGGAGATGCTTGTAACCGGAGCGTTCTTGAAGAGGATGGATTTCAGAGCGTCTACTGCATAGGCCTCGGGGTTTATCCTTGCGAAGGTCTTGAGCCATCCGGGGAAACTGGCCACCGGATATACGGCCCCGCTGGGGAAGAAAAGAATGACGTTGAGAAAGCCGCTCAATATGCCGACTATACGCGGATGGCCGATTCTCCCGAGGATGACAAACATGAGGCTCAGGAGGCACAGTGTCGTGAGGACGATGACGAGGAAGATCGAGGCGCACTGCTGGACCGCCCGCGCGAGGGGTATTCCCGTGATCAGGACACTCACGGTGAAGATAACCGTGGCGATTATCGTGGTGATCGAAAGGCCGCTTATTATAAGGCCCGCGACTATATGAGATTTCGACAGGGGTGTGAGCAGATAACTTTCGTCGATGCCGAGGAAACGGTCCATGACGAGATTGAAGGCCCCGGTCGTAAGAGTGCCGAGGAAGATCGCCATAATCACGACACCAGGCACGAGCGACTGGTAATAGTCCACCTTGGGATAGAGGTTTATATCCCTCAGGTGTGCGATGTCCGCCCTTTCCCTTATCGGTACGTAGGGCGAGTCAAGCGACGCCAGTGCACTGTTGACGAGGTTCCGTATTGTCTCCGATGATATCCCGTCCGTATTGTCGAGAAACAGCCCGACCTCCGGCCGTCCCTTCAGTGTCATCCTGCGGCTGAAATCCTGAGGTATGATGAGTGCGCCCTTGTACCTTCCCTTTCTGACACCGTCTATCGCTTCCCGGCTGTCGGTCATTCTGATCAGGGTGAAGGTTGCCGGCCCCGCCTCAATGGCCCGCAGGTTTTCTACCAGCCGCTTTGCAAAGGGACCGGTGTCACGGCTCACGACGGCCACCGGGAGGCCTGTCAGCTTGCCCTGGAAGGAATTCCCGAGGATCACGAGATAGATAATAGGCATGAGGATGCTCATGGCGAGCACAACGGGGTTTCGCCTGAATTTCTTCAGGTCCCTCTCTATGACAGCAAGAAGCCTTATCATCTTCGTTTCAAAACCGGCCTTTGTATCTCAAGATTTACTTCTGCATTCTGCATTTATACTTCTGACTTAATTTCTTATCTTCCCAGTTTCTGCGGAATGCCAGCACCGACAAGAAAGCTCACCTTCTTCGCTTCCTCCTCCCGTATGGATTTGCCCGTGTAATGTATAAAAACGTCTTCCAGCGACTGTTCGTGGATTGTCGCCGACTGTACAGAGCCGCCTGCTTTCCTGACCTCATCGATGAGCGAAGGGAGGTTTCTTGCACCGTTGTCGGTGTAGACCCGGACGGAGTTGTCCTCCGTCTTTACCTTGTGTACAAAAGGGAGTTCCTCTACTCTCCTGACCACTTCATCCGTGAGAGTTTCCAGCGTGAGCGATATTATATCGCTTCCCGGTATCTGCGCCTTCAGTTCCGCCGGGCTGCCAAGGGCTATGATCGTGCCGGCATCGATGATGGCAACCCTGCCGCAGAGCGCCTCCGCCTCTTCCATATAATGGGTTGTGAGAAAGATCGTCATCGAGTCGCCTTCGATAAGTTTTTCGAGAAAGTCCCACACGACGCGTCTTGATTGCGGGTCGAGGCCGATCGTCGGCTCGTCGAGGAAGAGCAGTTTCGGTCTGTGGACGAGGACCCTGGCGATCTCAAGCCTCCGCCTCATGCCGCCCGAATAAGTTGCGACAAGGTCGCCTGACCTCGATGTCAACCCCACCTTGTCGAGGAGATCGCTTATTCTTTCCTTCCTCTCTCTTCCGCGTATGCCGTAGAACCTTCCGTAAAGGTCCATGTTCTCATACCCCGTAAGGTCGAGGTCGCTTGTCATGGCCTGGGGCACGACGCCTATGTTCCGCCTTACCTCGGCCGGGTCCTTGACAACGTCAAAAGAGGAGACAAACGCCTGGCCGTCAGTTGGTTTCAGGAGGGTGGTGAGCATCCTTATCAGGGTCGTTTTCCCGGCGCCGTTGGGACCCAGAAAGCCGAAGAATTCTCCTTCGTCCACATCGAAGCTCACGTTATCCACGGCAGTGATCTCTCCGAATCTCTTTGTTATCCCGGTGACGCTTATCGCCTTTTCTTTTTGCATGCACTCATGTCTTCTCGGGTATCTCCACCTCGACGGTCATCCCCGGCTTCAGAAGGCCCTTCGGGTCGTCCACCTTCACCTTTACCCTGAAAGTCTTGATGTCCTCCCGGCCGCGAACGACGTCCCTCTGCGTCGCGAATTCGGCATAGCGGCCGATTTCCGTGATCCTTCCCCTGAAGACCTTTCCCGGCATTCCGTCAACTCTCACGAAGGCGGGGCTGTCGAGGACTATGCCGCCTATCTTTGTTTCATCTATGTCAACTCTGGCGTAGAGGCTGTTCAGGTCCACAACAGTCATGATAGTGACACCCGGAGAGACCGTTTCACCCGTCTCCATGGACTTGAATATGACAGTGCCCGACACTGGGGATATTATCACTGTGTCGTTCAGCTTCGACCGGTAAAAGGCGAGATTGGCAACGGCCTCGCTCAGGGCCGCCTTCGAGGAGCCTGCCTCGCTGACGGCGGCGCCGAGATCCGCTGCCGCCGCTTTCTTTTTTCCATTAGCAGCGTTCAGCTGTTCCTTTGACGCCTCGTACGCGGCGGCATTCATATCATAGGCAGCAACCGCCTGGTCCAGTGACTGCTTCGATATGTATTCCTTCCCGGAAAGCGCCTTCGCCCGCTCCATGTCCTTCCTTGACTCATCCATCTGGGCAAAGGCCTTGGCGATATCCGCCCTGGCGCTTGCGGAATCCGCCTCGGCGCTTTTCAGGTTCGCCTCAGTGCTCCGAACGGCGGCTTCAGCCGTCTTGATGTCCGCCTTTGCCTTTTCGACACCGGCAGCAGCCTGCTCTACCGACGCCTTGACGTCCGCGCTGTCGAGGCGGATAACAGTCTGCCCCCGGCTGACCGTATCGCCTTCGTTGCAGCATGTCCAGGAGATCCTGCCGGCGACCTTCGGGGCGAGATTCACTTCCACTCCGTCAATGATACCGGTCACGCGGATGGCGGGAGAAACCTTGTTCCCGCGAAGAGACAAAAAAAGCAGTATCCCTGATGCGC
>JARRRD010000027.1:0-10722 GCA_037381085.1 Candidatus Sulfobium sp. | reverse complement strand
GGGTCACTGATACCGGACACCCATCGCCTTTTCAATGGTGGCAACGGCTATCTTGTAATCGTAGAGGGCCTGTATGTAAGATGTCTTCGCATTTGTGAGCGATACTTCTGCATCGGTGACTTCGATAGGGTTGCCCACACCGGCGGCGTATCTTCCGTTGGCAATGTCCAGGTTCTCTTTCGCCTGTTTTACCGTCAGATCGGCGGTAGTTATACTCTCGGCGGCCTGGGCGAGGTTCAGGTATCCCTGTTGAACGTCGAGCAGGATGCTCTGCTTCAGAGATTCTTCATTGGCGCGGACCACTTCGAGGCTTGACTTCTGTTCAGCCACCTGGTTTTTTGTGAGGAAGCCGCTGAAGATCGGAAAGGTCAGGCTCACACCTGCGTTCCACCCCTCCTGGAGGGGAAAATCCTGTCCCGAGCGGCTGTATGAGGCGCTTCCCGTCAATACGGGATAATAGCCCTTTTTCGCCAGTTCTATCGACTGGCTGGCGGCCTTCCTCTGAAAGGTGAGCGACTGGAGGTCCGGCCTGTTCTCATAGGCCCTCTGGAGCGCCTCATCGAAGCTTATCTCATATTTCTTGTACGAAAGGTTGTCCTGGATAGCGTATTCCGGGGCATTGGGCACACCCATGGCGTTATTGAGGTTTACCTTCGCGATCTTCAGCGCATTTTCGGTCTTTATAAGGTTCAGCTTCGAGTTGCTGAGATCGACTTCCGCCTTCGTGACATCATATTTCGCCGCTGTACCCACCTGGTAAAATCCCTTGGCCTGTTCGAGGTGCTGCTCGAACTGCCTGACCGTTTCTTCGGCCACATCCCTGTTTCTCTTCGCCTGCAGGACGGCGTAATATGCCTGCTTCACGTTGAAGACCACCGACTCCGAAGCATTATCGAGGTCCGACCGGGAGGCGCCGACGTTCAGCTTCTGGATGTCCACCTGGGTCCGGGTCTTCCAGAAATCGAAGAGCAGCTGGTTGACCGATATGCTGCCGGTATACTCGTCGAAGGATGTTCCGGAGGAAGAAGCGGTAGTGACGCCGTCGGTGACGACAAAAGACGAACGGTTCGACAATCCTGCCGATTTGATCCTGGAATAGTCGGCGGAAAGATCGATCTGCGGGTAATAGGCAGATTCGGCCTGCCCGACCCTGCTTCGGTTTACATTCACCGTATTCTTTGCCGCGACTATGCTCGGCTGTTTCCGCAACGCTATTTCTATGCACCTCTGGAGGTCGAGCTGCTCTCCTTTCTTTATGAAAGCCTCCTGTGCCCCGCCGACTGCCGGCACTGCGAGTAATACCAATAATGCAAGGACAAATGCCTTTTTCATAAGTAATCCTCCTCACTCCCGCTGCTGAAATCAAAAATAAAGGGTAAAATGCAACCTATTACTCCGCATTGCAACATGAAATTCACACCTCCACGCCTGCGGTCTTCTCCCGTTTACCTGCTCCAAACCCGGTCCGGACCTTTTCCTGGAACGTCTCCAGATAGTAATAGACAACGGGCGTAATGTAAAGGGTCAGAAGCTGCGAAAAGAGGAGTCCGCCAACGACGGCGAGTCCCAGCGGACGTCTGGACTCGGAGCCTGCTCCGAAACCGATCGCGATCGGCAGTGTCCCAAGGAGCGCCGCCATGGTCGTCATCATGATGGGACGAAACCTCACTACGCACCCCTCGTAGATGGCATCCATTACGCCCTTGCCCTCTTTTCTCTGGGCGTTCAGGGCGAAGTCGATCATCATGATCGCATTCTTTTTCACGAGGCCCACGAGCATTATGATACCCACAAAGGCGTAGATGTTCAGGTCCTGCCGGAAGATAAGGAGCGTCACCAGCGCACCGAAGCCCGCAGCGGGAAGCCCGGAGAGGATGGTCAGAGGATGGATGAAGCTCTCATAGAGGATCCCCAGGACGATGTATATGACCAGGAGAGCCATGATAAGAAGCAGGAACAGGCCGGTTGTCGAAGACTTGAATGCCTGCGCCGACCCCTGGAAGCTGGTGCTTATCGACGACGGCAGCGTGGAGCGGGCAATCTTCCCGACCTCTGCAACCGCTTTGCCGAGAGAAACGCCCGGTTTCAGGTTGAAGGAGATCGTTACGGCCGGCAGCTGGCCCTGGTGGTTTACCGAAAGGGGCCCCGTGCTTTCCGTCAGTCTCGCAACCGCGTTGAGCGGCACGAGATTGCCGGAAGCAGACCGCACGTAGAGCAGCGGGAGGGCTGAAGGGTTTTTCTGGTATTGCGGCTCGAGCTCTACGATTACCTCGTACTCGTCGTTGGGGGCGAGGATGGTCGACACCTGCTGCGACCCGTATGCAGCGCCGAGGGCCTCTTCTATCTGCTGGGCCGTAATGCCCAGGGCCGATGCCTTGTCACGGTCGATCTCGACATTGACCTGCGGACTCGATATCTGGAGGTCGCTGGTCACGTCCTGCAATCCAGGGAGGGTCTTCAATTTGGACTCAAGCAGGATGGAGCTCTTGTAAAGCTCGTCAGTATCGGGCCCCTGCAGCGTGAACTGATACTGGCTCTTTGTCAGACGGCCCCCGATCCTGATGGGCGGAAGGTTCTGCATGAACATCTGGATTCCAACGACCTTCGAGACCTTTCTCCTCAGTTCCTGGATAATCTGGTCAGCGCTCAGATGTCTTTCCGAGCGGGGCTTAAGGCGTATGAACATCCTCCCCGTATTGCTCGAGGCGCTCATGCCGCTCGACCCGATGGCCGACATGAATGAGTCAACGTTCGGGTCCCTGCTGACAATCGAGGCCAGCTCGAGCTGATGCTTTTTCATCGAGTCGAAGGAAATGCCCTGCTTGGCCTCGGTAAAGGCGAATATCTGGCCCGTGTCCTCGCTCGGCAGAAAGCCCTTGGGTATGATGACAAACAGGTAGACGGTGGCCACGAGGATGGAAAGGGTCACCAGCATGGTGGAGATCCTGTGTCTGAGGACATACCGAAGGCTCTTGTCGTAGGCCGCCAGCATCGAGTTGAAAATCCGCTCGGAGACGGCGTAGATCCTGCCGTGCTTTTGCGTCTGAGGCGGGCGGAGGAAGCGGCTGCAGAGCATAGGTGTGAGACTGAGGGAAACAAAGCCGGATACGAGAATCGCCACCCCGATCGTCACGGCGAATTCATGGAGGAGTCTGCCCAGTATGCCGCCCATGAAGAGTACGGGAATGAAAACGGCCACCAGGGAAAGGGTCATCGAGAGGATGGTAAAGGCAACTTCTTTGGACCCGTTCAGGGCTGCCTGGAGGACAGGTTCGCCGTGCTCCATGTGTCGGACGATGTTTTCGAGCATTACGATGGCATCGTCCACCACGAACCCCACAGCCAAAATAAGGGCCATGAGCGAGAGGTTGTCGACGCTGTAACCGAGAATGTACATGACGGCAAAGGTGAAGATGATCGACATCGGCAGGGCCATGCTTGGGATGAGCGTTGCCGAGAGGTTCCGGAGGAAGAGGAAAATCACCATGACGACAAGAAATATGGCAAGGATCAGGGTGGACTCTACGTCGGCCACGGACTCCCGGATCGAGGCGGAACGGTCATAGAGTATGTTCAGGTCCACCGATGCCGGCATCTGGGACTTGAAAGTAGGCAGAAGGCTCTTTATCGAATCAACCACCTCCACCGTGTTCGTCCCCGGCTGGCGCTGAATTGCGAGCACCACGGCGCGGGTGTTATTGTACCAGCTTGCTATCTTATCGTTTTCTACGCTGTCGATAACATGTCCGATCTGGTCCAGCCGGACGGGATTGCCGTTCTTGTATGAGACTATGAGCGGACGGAATGCGGTTGCGTTCATCGATCTGCGCCCTTACGGCATATTTCTGGGAGCCGTAGACCTGGACCTGGGCCACGCCGTTTATCATTGATATCCTCTGGGCGATAGAGTTTTCGGCGTATTCGTCGACGGTGGAGAGCGGAAGTGTGGGTGAACTGAGCGCCACGTAAAGTACGGGCTGGTCCGCGGGATTGACCTTCCGGTATGTCGGGGGGTTCGGCATGTCCTGGGGAAGCTGTCTTGCCGCCTTCGAGATCATCGCCTGTACGTCCTGTGCCGCCGCGTCGATATTGCGGTCGAGGTTGAACTGAAGGGTGATCTGGGTGCTGCCCAGTCCGTTTGTCGAAGTCATCGAATCGAGCCCTGCTATTGTAGAAAACTGCCTCTCCAGGGGTGTGGCCACCGCAGAGGCCATGGTTTCGGGGCTTGCCCCCGGAAGGGAGGCGCTCACGAGAACGGTGGGGAAATCGACATTCGGAAGGTCGCTGACAGGCAGCAGCTTGTAGCCGACAATCCCGAAGACGAGGATCGCCAGCATGACGAGCGTGGTCATGACGGGCCTGCGTATGAAGACCTCGGAGATGTTCACTTTGTGGCCCCTTCGGCAGGGTTCTTTATCACCACTTTTGCCCCTGGACCGAGCCTCAGCTGACCGTCAGTCACGACTGTTTCTCCCGCGTCAAGTCCTTTTTCGATGATCGACTCGTCGCCGAAGGTTCTGTCCACCTTCACTGGGTGCTGTTCCACCGTATGGTCGTCTTTCACCACGAAGACATACTCGCCGTCCTGGCCTGTATTGACCGCACTCGCCGGAACGATTATAGCGTTGGGCTGTTGTGTCAATGTGAGCGCCACGTTTATGAACTGTCCGGGCCAGAGTCTCCTGTCCCTGTTTTCGAAGGTCCCTTTCAGTTTGATTGTTCCTGTGGACGCGTCTACGGAATTGTCAACGAATGTGAGCAGACCGTTTTCAACGGTCCCGCCTTTCTGGTCAGGGGATGCCTGGACCTTCAGTTTGCCTCCCGCCATATATTTCTTGATCAGTGGAAGATACTGTTCCGGCACGGAGAAGTCCACATATATGGGCTGTACCTGCTGGATCGTCACCATTGCGGTGTCGGCATTCGCCTTGATTAGGTTTCCCTCGTTGGAAAGAAGGGCCCCCGTCCGGCCCGTGATCGGAGAATAGATGTAACAGTATGTCAACTGGAGTTTCGCATTATCGAGCGAGGCCTTGTCGGCCTTAACGGTCGCGTCAAGGGCTGCGGCGTTGGCGCGGAACTGGTCGTACTGGTCTTTGGCGGCATAACCCTTTTTGACAAGCTCCTCGTAACGCCGGGCCTCCTCGTGAGCGTATTCCATCTGTGCGGTGTCTTTGGCGAGGGCGGCCTCCGCCTGTTTTACCTGGGCCTCATAGGGTCGGGGGTCTATGGTGAAGAGGAGATCGCCCTTTTTCACATCCTGCCCTTCCCTGAAATGTACCTTTACCAGCTGCCCGCCGATCTGAGATTTCACATTTATCGTGGAATAGGCCTCGACATTTCCTATGGCGTTTATCCGCACGGGCACGGTTTTTCGGAGTACCTTCGCTACGGTGACGGGCGCGGGAGGCCTGCGGGGCGGATCGGATGTTTTCTTTGCACAGGCCGCAACAAACATGGCGCCGGAGCAGACGAGAACAACGACGACCCTGCCCAGCACTCTCCCGAGTCCGAAATTCTTAGTGTTCGACATCTGATTTCTCCTTTACCCGCATCACGGGAAGTCTTACACCCGGCATACGTACCTTTCCCGACGGCAGGGCAAAGAGCGGGGTGATTCAGGCTGATCGGATGGCCTCCCCGTTTCCGCCTTACGCCAGGGAGGGATACTTCAGGATGCCCGTCGTACCTCGCTCCGGCAAACCCGTCGGTGACAGACCGGCCGGCGAATCTTCTATTATGTGAAGCAGCCGCGTCATGGTCAAGGCGGGGACTCCCCTTGGCACAATCATTATGTTAGCGGCCACTTACATTTTTACTATATTGAAATCGTCGTAAAATTGTCAATGGCGTTTTGTTATTGCCAATTCAGCTACAAGACGGTTCCTTGACAACCTCAAGGGGTTGCGGGAGAATTGGAACTGAAAGAGGGGCATTTTCCGGCAGGAACTCTTCCCTCTTCTGACCTGTGCGACCTGAAAGAGAGGTAGCCGATGCATGAGACGGTGAGAAACTTCATCGACGGCGAATGGCAGGATTCCCTTAGCGGAGAAACCTTTGAGAGCATCAATCCGGCTGACACTGACGAGGTCGTCGGCGTGGTGAGCAAGTCCGGCCGGGAAGACGTGGACAGGGCAGTGGAGGCTGCAAGGAATGCCTTCAAGGGGTGGCGGCTCGTGCCCGCGCCAAAGAGGGGGGAGATCATCTTCAGGGCGGCCGAGACACTCGTAAGGAGAAAAGAGGAACTGGGGAAACTCATGACGAGGGAGATGGGGAAGATACTGAAGGAGACCTTTGGGGACGTGCAGGAGGCGGTCGACATGGGCTATTACATGGCCGGGGAGGGCAGGAGGCTCTCCGGGGAGACGATACCCTCCGAATTGCCCGACAAGGACTGCAAGTCCATGCGTGTTCCCGTGGGCGTGTGCGCCCTCATAACGCCCTGGAATTTCCCTGTCGCCATACCGGGGTGGAAGATAATGCCGGCGCTTGTCTCAGGTAACACGGTGGTCTTCAAACCGAGCAGCTACACCCCCGTATGCGCGTCAAAGCTAGTTGAAGTCCTTGAGGAATCGGGGCTTCCCAGTGGTGTGCTGAACCTTGTCAACGGGAGCGGCGAAACGACCGGGGATTATCTTGCATTCCATTCCGGCATAGACGGGATTTCATTTACGGGGTCTACCGCCGTGGGGGAGAAAATCGCGGGGATGTGCGCCTCAAAGGGTACAAAGGTATCCTGCGAAATGGGGGGCAAGAACGCCATCATAGTCATGGACGACGCCGACCTTGAACTTGCCGTGGAGGGTGCCGTCTGGGGCGGCTTCGGTACGACAGGACAGCGTTGCACCGCGTCGAGCCGGATTGTTGTCCACGGGGCCGTCTATGACAGATTTCTGAACATGTTGACGGGTGCGGCGAAGAAACTTAGACTGGGAAACGGCCTCGACGGACGGACCGATGTCGGACCGTTGATAAGCAGGTCACAGATGGAGAAGGTTCTGAAGTATATAGATATAGGCCGGGGCGAAGGGGCGAGGCTTGCGGCTGGCGGAAAGGCTTACCGGGAAGGCGAATGCGCAAGGGGATATTTCATAGAACCTACGGTATTTGCCGATGTCGAACCGCAGATGAGGATAGCCCGGGAGGAGATATTCGGCCCCGTGGTGTCCGTGATAAAGGCAAGGGGATTCGAAGACTCGATAGATATTGTGAACGGCGTCGGATACGGCCTCGTCTCGGCCATCTATACGAGTGACGTAAACAGGTCCGCCTTTGCCGAGCGGGAACTCGATACGGGCATAGTATATATAAAT
The DNA here is from genome assembly GCA_037381085.1 of Candidatus Sulfobium sp. Lineage (GTDB taxonomy): Bacteria > Nitrospirota > Thermodesulfovibrionia > Thermodesulfovibrionales > UBA6898 > JARRRD01. The sequence continues at coordinate 3,409 of JARRRD010000027.1, read as the reverse complement.
TCCTCAACCATAGGCGCCGAGATACAGCTGCCTTTCGGGGGCACGAAGAAGAGCGGCTTCGGTTACAGGGAAGCGGGGGGAAAGGGCGGTGCACTGGACATGTTTACAAAGTGGAAGGTTGTTTACAGGGACTTCAGCGGCAGACTGCAGAAGGCTCAGATAGACAGATGAGGGTAAGGTTGAGGTCAAGATTAAGATCCTGCCTCAGACCTCGCACCTCTGTCCTCAAACAGAGAGGGATCTGATGTCATGAGTGACGTTGTTTCACGGGCGAAAGAGGTTCTGACCAGCGCTCTTATTATCCATACGGACATCGTGGTGAAGAAGGCATCCGGGATATATGTGAATGACGTGAACGGCAGGCGCTTCATGGATTTTACCTCGGGACTTGCCACGACGAATATAGGCCATAATCATCCCCTAGTAGTGGAAGCCATAAAGAAGCAGGCAGAAGCATTTATCCACTCCGGGTGTATTTTCCATTACGAGCCCCTCGTGGCCCTCTCGGAAAGGCTCGCGAAAGTGACACCGCCGGGACTGGATATGTTTTTCTACGGCAACTCCGGGGCCGAGGCCGTGGAAGGAGCCATCAAGCTTGCCAGGTTCTACACGGGGAAGCAGGGTGTTGTCGCCTTCACGGGCGGCTTTCACGGCCGGACCTTCGGCGCCATGAGTCTTACTACGTCGAACATCAGATACCGGAAACGCTATCAGCCGTTCGTCCCCTCGGTCTACCATTCCCCTTATCCTTACTGCTTCCGCTGTTTTTTCGGTCAAAGGGCCGGGAGCTGCGGTATGGACTGCCTTGTACACCTGGAGAGGCTCTTCAAGCACCTTGTGCCGCCCGATGAGGTCGCCTGCATGATAATAGAGCCGGTTCTGGGGGAGGGCGGATATGTGGTGCCGCCTCAGGGATTTCTGGGCCGCCTGAGAGAGATATGCGACCGGCGCGGCATGCTCCTCATCTTCGATGAGGTCCAGGCCGGGATGGGGAGAACGGCGAAATGGTTTGCCTCCGAACATTTCGGCGTCGTGCCGGACATCATGACCATTGCAAAAGGGATAGCTTCCGGCCTTCCTTTGAGCGCCATAGCTTCAAGGAAAGAGATCTTGATGGAGTGGGCCCCGGGTGCCCACGGGACTACCTTCGGCGGCAATCCCATTTCCTGCGCGAGCGCACTGGCAACCCTGGAAGTTATTGAAAGGGAAGGTCTTCTGGACCACGCCGCCTCCGTGGGAGAGTTCGCCCTGGGCCGGCTGCGCGAGATGAAAGACAGGAATGATGGCATAGGTGATGTCAGAGGTTTGGGTCTCATGATCGGCGTGGAATTCGTGGGGAACAAGGGAGAACCGGACACTGAAGGGCTCAAAAGGATACTGAAATACTGTTATGACAAGGGACTGGTTCTGCTCGAATGCGGGGTGGACAAGAACATCATCAGGCTTGCTCCGCCTTTGCCTGTCACGAGGGATGAAATCGCCAGGGGACTGGACATACTGGAAGAGGCGATTTCCGGCACACGTGAGGGCCCGGGGTGAAGAGACAGAGTGTAATCATAATGGGGGCCGCCGGCAGGGACTTCCATAATTTCAATGTCTTTTACAGAGACAATGAATTTTATGATGTGAAGGCCTTTACGGCCGCGCAGATCCCTTTCATAGAGCGCCGGACCTATCCTCCGGAACTGGCCGGTTCCCTCTATCGGGAGGGCATACCGATCTATCCGGAGGATGCTCTCGGTGCCCTTATCCCGAAGAACGGCATCGACCAGGTTGTTTTCGCTTACAGCGACGTATCGCATGAATATGTCATGCACAAGGCATCTCTCTGCATCTCTCTCGGGGCGGATTTTGTTCTCCTCGGTGCCGAGAAGACCATGATCGAATCGGCCCTGCCCGTGCTCTCCGTCTGTGCCGTAAGGACGGGCTGCGGTAAGAGCGGCGTTACCCGGTACGTGCTGAGGATACTTAAGGCGAAGGGGCTGAAGCCCGCGGCTGTCCGTCACCCCATGCCCTACTGTGATCTTGTACGGGAGAGGGTCCAGAGATTCGAAAAGACCGGGGACCTGAACGGTCAGAACTGTACCATAGAGGAGAGGGAGGAATACGAGCCTCTCATAGCCGAAGGGGCCGTTGTTTATGCGGGTGTCGATTATCAGGAGATAGTGAAGAGCGTTGAGAAGGAGGCGGAGATCATTGTCTGGGATGGAGGTAATAATGACCTGCCGTTTATCAGGCCAGACCTTGAGATGGTGGTGCTCGACCCTCACAGGGCCGGCCACGAGATGCTCTATCATCCCGGAGAGGCTAATCTGAGGCGGGCCGATGTGGCCATAATCAACAAGGTCGACACCGCCGTGAAGGAGAATGTCAAGGTCGTTGAACGCAACATCAGGTCGGTCAATGCGACGGCCCTCATCATACATACGGCTTCGCGCATTACGGTGGATGATCCGGGCCGTATAAAGGGCAAGAAGGTGCTTGTCGTGGAAGACGGACCGACCCTGACTCACGGCGGCATGTCTTACGGCGCCGGCTTTCTCGCTGCCAGGCAGTTTCAGGCAGGGGAGGTTCTCGATCCGCGTCCTTACGCGGTCGGTTCCATAAGGGATGTCCTGGACCGTTATCCCCATATCAAAAATTTGCTGCCGGCCACCGGTTATGCGCCGGCCCAGATAGAGGAACTTAGGGAGACGATAGAGAATGTACCCTGCGATCTTGTCCTTGTTGCGACGCCCGTGGACCTGGGGAGCCTGCTTGATATCAAAAAGAGCGTGATGAGGGTGAGATACGACATAGAAGAAGTTGAGGGAAAGGAGCTTCAGGGATGCATAGAAGGGTTTGTGGACAGCCTTGATCAGGGAGCAAAAAGTCGCTGAAAAGGTCAGCGGACCTTCCCCGTTGTGCATCGTTTCCCTCGGCGGAAATGTCCTGATAAAGCGGGGCGAGAGCGGGACGATTGAGGAGCAGTTTGCCCATACGGAAGAATGTGTGCGGCAGATATCCCGTATGGTCAACGAGGGGTACAGGATCGTCATCACTCACGGTAACGGTCCGATCGTCGGAAACATCATGATAAGAAACGAGGCGGCCAGGAATACCGTCCCCCCCATGCCGCTTTACATCTGTGACGCCGATTCCGAGGGCGGGATAGGCTTCATGATCCAGCAGACGCTTTACAACCAGCTGAGGAAAGTGGACCCTGTGACGGATGTGGTGACCATCATAACCCAGGTGGTCGTGGACCGCGGCGACGAGGCAGTCCGGAAACCGACAAAGCCTATCGGCCCTTTTTATACTGCCGGGGAGGCGAAGATACTGGAAGAAAGCAAAGGGTGGAGACTGGTCGAGGACAGCGGGAGGGGATACCGGAGGGTTGTGCCTTCCCCGAGGCCGCTGAAGATCATAG
>JARRRD010000026.1:0-45559 GCA_037381085.1 Candidatus Sulfobium sp. | reverse complement strand
TTTTCCAGCGAACCGATGATTCTCCCTGGAGGCTCATCGCCTGGCGCTATGAGGGTATTCGTCATCCTGGGGATGGGCCTGTGCCTGTAAGATTCCCGTCTGCCGTTCCCCGTTGATACCGCTCCGTCTTTCAGGGCGGTCAGCTTGTCGTACATGAAGTTTTTCAGCATCCCCCTTTCGACAAGAACCGTTTCCCGGGAAGGCGTCCCCTCGTCGTCAAACCTGAAAGAACCGCGCCTTCCGGAAAGTGTGGAGTCGTCTATTACCGTCACCAGCGGAGATGCCACACGACTGCCGACCTTTCCCGAATACACCGAAAGGCCCTGCTGCGCAAGGTCTGCTTCGAGACCGTGCCCGATTGCCTCATGTATCATCGTGCCTCCGGCACTGGACAGTATGACAACGGGCATTCTGCCCGCGGGCGCCTTCCGGGCAGAAAGCATCATTACCGCCCGTCTTGCCGCCTTCAGACTTAGTTCATCCATGTCATTCTTCTCAAAGAGTTCAAAACCGGTGAGACCTCCCGAGCTTTCATAGGCGGTCTGGAGCACGGCGCCCGACACGGCGACCACGTGGACTGTCACGGATGTGTATACCCGCTCGTCCCTGGCAATAAAGCCGTCCGATGTTGCTATCTGAACCTTCTGAACGAGGTCCCTGTAAACGGCCGAGACCTGTTTTACCCGCCGGTCAAAGCCCCTCGCTGCACTGTTGGCAGCCCTTACGACCGATATCTTCCTGCCCAGCGGAACAACTTCCGGCATCAATTTTATATCCAGTGTTACAGAGGGCCTTATGTCTCTCAGATCAAGGGTTGACGGAAACTGCGACCCCGATGCAGCCCTGCTCGTCTCTGAAGCGGCATACATCAATGCAGATTGAGAAAGGTCGTTGCTGTAAGCGTATGAGGTCCTGCCTTTATAAATGAGGCGAATGCCCACGCCGGTCTCCGAGCCCCCGGTAACCTTCTCCAGTCTTCCGTCATCCATTACAAGGGCTGTCTGTTTCCGCTCCTCCACAAAAATGTCGGCATATTCTCCGCCGTTCGAAAGTGTTTTTCTGATCAATTCCAGCTGAAGTTCCTTGTCGAGCATTAACTTTCCTTTCCTCTGCTCCAAGCAACGTTAGGGTTATTTTGTATGGGACCGGTGTCAGAAAGATAACAGGTCATTTTCAGATTCCTGCCGGTTCTTGACCTCAAATTATAAGAAAAAATATTATATCATTATTTGTGCCGTTTGCTTGTCATTCCGGTCCTAATCGCCTGCGGCGCCGCCGGAGGCGCGTAAACTGGTCCGGACGTAGCGACTCTCAGCGAAGATCGCTGCGGGATTCCCTCGAGCCCTGATGAGCAGGGACAACCTGAGCTTCACTTGCGGGAGTGACAACCCGTTGAGTGAATCGGGTATTTATACGAGACAGTTTTAACAAGGAGGTTGCATGGCTGCATTCGGACTCATAGCAGGCAGCGGACTGGACAAGATCCCGGGAATGGACACCGTCGAGAGGGTGAGGCTGTCCACGCCTTTCGGCGAGCCTTCGGACGATGTAGAGAAGATCATTTCCATAAGCGCATCGGGGGGGATAAGCAGGGGGATGAGACCTGGCGAGTTAACGGTACCGGACCAGATAATCGACATGACAAGCGGCAGGAGGTCCACTTTTTATGACGCAGAAGATGTGGTGCACGTGGATTTGACGGAGCCCTATTGTCCCGACCTGAGGGGGCATGTCTTCACGGCGTCGAAGGATTCCGGGATCCCGGTGATAAGATCCGGAACTTACGTGTGCGTCAACGGACCCAGGCTGGAAACGGCGGCCGAAATCAGGACCTTTTCATTGTGGGGCGCCGACATGATCGGCATGACGGCCATGCCCGAAGCCGCACTGGCAAGGGAACTTGAGATATGTTTTGCCGGCATAGTTGTGATCACCAACTTCGCCGCCGGCATCGCGGCGAAGAAACTGACGACTGCCGAGGTGGTGGAGACGATGAAGGCTTCCCTGGACAGACTCAGACTTTTGCTGCAGGCATTCTTTGCCCTGACTTTTCCCGCTCCGGAATGCGGCTGCGCAAATGCGCTCAAAGACGCAAGGATGTGAGCGCTCCCCAAAAAGCATTGAGCATAGAGCAAGAGAGCATAGTGTAAAGAACGGCCGGGAAAAAAAGGAGACAATTATATACCCGTCGGCCATAGCATTTATTTGTGACTTATAAGGTAAAATAGATTTCATGCAGACGGTTCTCGTGGTCGAAGACAAGGAGTCGATGGCCCGGATGCTGAAGGAGACTCTGGAATCGGAGGGTTACAGGTCCATTATCGCACGCGACGGGGCGGAGGGGATCAGGCTTCTGAAGGAGAATCACGTGGACCTTGTACTTTCCGACCTGAAGCTTCCCAGGAAGGACGGGATTGAGGTCCTCAAGGTCTCAAAGGCCGAGAACCCCGCTACCCCCGTTATCGTCATGACGGCCTTCGGCACGGTCGAAACGGCTGTAGCGGCAATGAAAGAAGGCGCCTTTGATTTTATTACAAAGCCTTTCGATACGGACCATCTCCTGCTGCTGATCAAAAGGGCGCTGGAGACGCAGAGGCTCAGGGCCGAGAACACACTGCTGAAAGAGGAACTGGCCTCAAAATACGGTTCTCCCAGAATCATCGGCAAGAGCAAGGGGATTGAGGAGGTGGCGCAGAAGATCCGGAAGGTGGCCCTGGGTAAAACGACGGTACTTCTGCTCGGTGAGAGCGGCACGGGCAAGGAGCTCTTCGCAAGGGCCATCCACAATCTGAGCCCCAGAAACGGCGAGCCTTTCGTTCCAATCAACTGCGCGGCAATTCCCAGGGAACTTCTCGAGAGCGATCTCTTCGGCCACGAAAAAGGTGCGTTTACAGGGGCTGATACAAGAAAAACAGGCAAGTTTGAGCTTGCCGATAAGGGTACCATATTTCTGGACGAAATAGCCGAAATGGACCTGCCCCTTCAGGCAAAACTGCTCAGGGTCCTGCAGGAAGGCGAGATTGAGCGCGTCGGCGGTGTGGGGGCCATAAAGATCGATGTGCGAGTCGTGGCTGCCACCAACAAGGACATCGAGAGGGCGGTGGAAGAGAGACTTTTCCGGGAAGACCTTTTTTACAGGTTGAACGGTTTCCCGATCCTGATCCCCCCGCTGAGGGAACGAAAGGACGACATCCCTCTGCTGGCGGATTGCTTCATTTCCAAATATCGGGTCGAACTGGGATCGGGAGTGAAAGGCATTACTGACAGGGCAATGGAACTGCTCGCTGACTATCCCTGGAAAGGCAACGTACGTGAGCTCGAAAACTGTATTGAACGCGCCATGATACTTTGCGATGGCGAAAGGATCACCGAGGACCACCTTTCGCTGAGCCGTCAGTTTTCCCTTGAAAGCTCCCTGAAGAATCTTCCAATGGACGGCGCCCTCGAGGATGCGGCGAAAGAGGCGACGCGCATTGCCGAAACGGAAAGGATAAGGCGCGCCCTTAAGGAGACGAAAGGCAACAAAAGCAGGGCGGCCGAACTGCTGCGTGTAAGCTACAAGACACTCCTCACAAAGATAAAAGACTACGGCATCGAAACCTGAGAGGCGGCTGAATCGGTACGCAACCAAAATTCCTTTTAAGGAACGGGAAACGGCAATGTGTTTGATATACGGCCTCAAATCACGCAGGCTGGTTACATGCCACAGGCAAAGGTTATGAGAAATGTATCGATCTGAAAGCAGTACTGCTTTCTTACCCGTATGTCGAAGTGATTCACCTTTCGGCTTATATCCTGCCGGGACTGAACGAATAGTTTCTTGACAGCGTCAAGTACTTATAATTATTATAAAAACGAGCTGGTTGTATTTCGTTAAATTCCCTGATTTTTCCCGTTTGCCTGTCTTGGGCGAATATTGACGGATCAAGCCAGGGCTGGAAGGCAAATAAAAACTCCGGAGGTTCGGGTGTCAGGTCATTCGAAGTGGGCTCAGATAAAGCACAAGAAGGCGCATACCGACGCAAAGAGGGGGAAGGTTTTTACGAAGATCGTGAAGGAGATTTCCATTGCGGCAAGACTCGGAGGCGGTGACCCCGGCGGAAACCCCAGGCTGCGCACCGTTATAGAAAAGGCAAAAGAAGTCAACATGAGAAAGCTATTATGAAAGGTACCGGGGAACTCCCTGGTGTAACATACGAGGAACTTGTCTACGAAGGATACGGACCTGCCGGTGTTGCCATCATGATCGAGGTCATGACTGACAACAAGAACAGGACCGTCCCTGAAATCAGGCACCTGATGGCTAAAAACGGAGGAAGCCTGGGTGAAACGGGCTGTGTTTCGTGGCTGTTCGACAAGAAAGGATACATTCTGGTCAGTAAGTCCGCAGCGTCTGAAGACGCCGTGATGTCCGCCGCCCTCGATGCGGGGGCCGAGGACATGAAGAACGATCCCGAAGAGGAGAACTACGAAATCGTCACTTCACCCGAAGATTTGATCGCCGTGAAGGACGCGATAGAGCGGTCGGATATTTCCGTGGAGTCGGCGGAGGTTACCATGCTTCCGAAGAACTATGTCGTGCTGGACGAAAAGGGGGCGGATCAGATGGTAAGGCTGATGGAGGCGCTTGAGGATCATGATGACGTGCAGAATGTGTACGCAAATTTCGATATCCCTGCTGAGATTGCAGAAAGGGTCGGACGGTAGGGGGATGGCCTTTATGTTCGCCTGCGGCCATTGATATGGTCATACGAGCCGATTTATCATAGAGGCAGCATGGGCACGTCTATCAGCGCTTCCTTGAAGAGACGTTTTATTGCCGGCCTGTTTGTCTCCGTCCCGGCAATCATCACCCTTCTTGCCATCGAGTGGCTTTTCAGGTTTGTCGACGGTATCCTCGGTCCCTTTTACAACAGGCTCCTCGGTCACCCGACCCCGGGACTGGGATTTCTGTCGGCCATCGCACTCATATTCATAGTCGGCGTTGTCTCGACAAATGTTTTCGGCAGAAGAATAATAGAGTTCTTTGAGCACATCTTCATGAAGATACCTGTATTCAAGGGGTTTTATACGGCTGTCAGGCACCTTGTCGATGCGTTTTCGCCTGACAACAAGAATGTCTCTTTCAGGAAATTCGTCATCGTGGAATATCCCAGGAAGGGTTTGTTCGCTTTCGGGTTTCTCACTAAAGAATGCACAGTCAAGTCCGCCGGTGACGGTACCGAGAAGTGCCTACGGGCCGTATATATTCCCACGAACAACCTTTATCTGGGAGAGGTCATTCTTGTCGGCGAAGATGAGGTCTTCTACACCGATATTCCCATCGAGGAAGGAGTGAAGATAATCCTGTCGGGAGGGATCGCCGCACCTAACAGGATCGGAGAAGCGACAAAATGAAGACCGCATGTATCGTTCTGGCGGCCGGTCTCGGCAAGAGGATGAATTCGGACCTGCCCAAAGTCTTGCACAACATATGCGGAATACCGATGCTTCAGAGTGTACTGAATTCGGTAAGGAAGTTGAACCCCGAGAGGATTGTTGTAGTTGCGGGGGGGCATATCGGGAAGATAAAGGAAAGCATTCAGTCCCCCGGAGTTCTGTTTGCACTCCAGCCCAGGGCAAGAGGTACGGGCGACGCCGTCCGGTGCGCCCTTCCGGTTATCGGGGATTTCAATGGCGATGTCCTGGTCCTCAACGGCGACACGCCTCTTGTCAGGCCCGATACGATAAGGAAGTTCCTGAGACTGCACCGGAGAGACGGCAATGCGCTTTCGGTCCTCTCCTTTACGGCCGCCGATCCCTCCGCCTATGGAAGGATTGTCAGGGACTCTTCGGGAGGGATCGAGGCGATAGTAGAGGACAGGGACGCCGACCCGCGACAGAAGGAAATCAGGGAAGTTAACAGCGGCCTTTACGCGGTACGCCGTGATGCGCTGGCACTCGTTGGCCGGATAAAGCTGAACAGGGCCAAGGGAGAATATTACCTCACGGACATAGTTTCGGCTGCCCTCCGGAGGAAGATGAAGACTTCGGCATACCCGATCGGCACCGAGGAAGAATTCATGGGCGTCAATACAAAGGAAGAGCTGCGCAGGGCTGCCGAAACTATGAGAAGACGCATCGTCGCCAGCTGGACAAAAAAGGGCGTGGATTTTCTGGATGCCGGTTCGGTTTTCATCCATCACGACGCGTCTATCGGGAGGGACACGGTGATATACCCGAATGTCCATATAGAGGGCCGCACGAAAATAGGGAAAAAATCGACGGTTTACCCGAATGTAAGGATAGTGGACAGTGAAATAGGCAGGGAGGCGGTAATAAAGGACTCGACCCTGATCGAGAATTCGAGGGTCGGGGACCGGGCGTCCGTCGGCCCCTTTGCACACATTCGCCCCGGCTCTGAAATAGGCAGGCAGGCGAAGATAGGGAACTTCGTGGAACTCAAGAAAACAATCCTCGGAACAAATACCAAGGCATCGCACCTCTCCTATCTGGGAGATGCGAAGATCGGCAGCGGGGTCAATATCGGTGCGGGTACGATAACCTGCAACTATGACGGTGCAAGAAAGCATGTCACACGCATTGAAGACGATGTCTTTATAGGCAGCGATTCACAGCTCGTCGCCCCGGTAAGGGTCGGGAAAGGTTCCTATGTCGGGGCCGGCTCTACCATCACCGAGGACGTTCCCGCAGGCGCCCTGGCCATAGGCAGAGCCCGCCAGAAAAATATACGGGGGTGGGTACGAAAGCGGTCGAAGGGCAGAGTTATTGATGTAAACAAGAAGGGAAAGGACAAAAAGGACTGACTTTGTCCAACGGAAGTCGCTGCCGAGGCATTTCCGGGTCCTTGGGACGGATTTGACATGTGCGGAATTATCGGATACACGGGAAAAAGAAACGCTGTGGCTGTTGTTCTTGAAGGACTGAAGCGTCTTGAATACAGGGGTTACGATTCGGCGGGTGTGGCCTTTTTTTCAAAAAAGGGGGTCGAGGTTATCCGGTGCAAGGGCAAGATAAGGGACCTGGCGTCTATTGTCGGGACTGCGGACACGATCAGCAACACGGCGATTGGCCATACCAGATGGGCGACACACGGGAAACCGTCGGAAGAAAATGCTCATCCGCACCGGTCCGGCGGGATAGTAATTGTTCATAACGGGATCATAGAAAACTATCTCGACCTGAAGAAGAGACTGTCCGCAAAAGGATACAGGTTTCTCTCCGAGACCGATACGGAAGTGCTGTGCCATCTCATCGAAGATCATGCCGGAGGCCGTCCCATCGAAGAGGCGGTCAGAATGGCGCTGCAGGAAGTGAGGGGAGCTTACGCCCTTGCGGTCATCAGTGAAAAAGAGCCGGGAAAGATCGTGGGCGTCCGGAAGGACAGTCCTCTCGTCGCCGGACTGGGCGACGGGGAATACTTTATCGCCTCGGACGTGCCGGCATTTCTGCCCTATTCAAGGGACGTCATGTTCCTCGATGAGGAGGAAATGGTTGTGCTGACCGCAGACGGCGTGGTCGTGACCACGCTGGAAGGCGCCCCGGTACGCAAGGAGGTGAAGTCCATTACATGGAGCCCGTCGATGGCCGAAAAAGGCGGCTACAGACACTTCATGCTGAAGGAAATATTCGAACAGCCCCGGGCGGTCGGCGACACTCTCAGGGGCAGATTCTCGGTCGAGACAGGGACGGTAAATCTGGATGAATTCGGTCTTTCCGGGGACATGTTGAAAGAGATCAACAAGATTTTTATTGTGGCCTGCGGGACATCCTGGCATGCGGGCCTCATGGCAAAATATATGATCGAGGACCTTGCAAGAGTCCCCGTCGAAGTCGATGTCGCATCGGAATTCCGGTACCGGAAGCCGCTGATAAGGGCCGGGGACCTGATGATAGCCGTTACACAGTCAGGCGAAACAGCCGATACGCTCGCCGCCCAGAGGGAAGCGAAGAGGTTGGGGGCAAAAGTGCTGTCCATCTGCAATGTGGTCGGGAGTACATCGGCGAGGGAAGCGGATTTTGTTTTTTACACTCATTCGGGCCCCGAAATAGGTGTCGCTTCGACGAAGGCATTCCTCACCCAGGTGACGTCGGCGTATCTGCTGGCGGTGGCCCTGGCCAGGACGAAGGGGTACCTTGATGAAAAGAAATCGAAAGAACTGCTGGGGGAACTCCTGCTTCTGCCCGGCAAGATAGAGCGTGCCCTTTCCTCCGACGAAGGACTCAGGTCCCTGGCCGGGAGTTATTTCAAGGCGAGGGGCTTTATCTATATCGGCAGGAGCATCAACTATCCAGTGGCCCTCGAAGGCGCGCTCAAACTGAAGGAGATTTCATATATACACGCCGAGGGATACCCGGCGGGCGAAATGAAGCACGGCCCGATCGCTCTTATCGACGAGGAACTTCCCGTCGTGGTGCTCGTCTCGGGGGACGCACTGTATGAGAAGATGATAACCGGCATCCAGGAAGTGAACAGCAGGGGCGGAAAGGTGGTCACCATAGCCTGCGAGAGTGTGAAGGAGGTGTGTGAAATCTCGCGGAACTGCATCCTCGTTCCCGATTCAAACCCTTATCTCTCCGCCGTTCTCCTGGCTGTCCCGCTGCAGTTGCTTGCCTATCACATCGGGGTCCTGAGGGGGTGTGACGTCGACCAGCCGAGGAATCTCGCAAAGAGCGTAACGGTTGAATGACAGGCAGTTCCTGGGGACTGCGGTAGATTTAAAGGCGGTGTATTTGTTATTCTATAATGCCTGGGGTAAATAGATGTCGAAAGAAGGTTTGATGCAGGATCTGAATTCTCAGCAGAGAGAGGCGCTTAAACATGTCGAAGGTCCTCTGCTGTTATTGGCCGGTGCAGGCAGCGGCAAAACAAGAGTCGTCACACACAAGTTCGCATACCTGGTCAAGAAACTGAAGACCTCACCCGATGCCATTTTTGCGGTCACATTCACGAACAGGGCGGCCGGCGAGATGCAGGAGCGCATAAGGAGCCTCGTTGCCCGGGATTTCAGACAGTGCTGGATCGGGACGCTGCACTCCCAGTGCGGCAAGATACTCCGTAAAGAGATAAAGGCCCTCGGGTATTCTCCCGGCTTTTCGATATACGACGAGGAAGACCGCTGTAATCTTATCAGGCACATATTGAAGGAATTCAAGATTTACGAGGCGTTGTACAGGGGAGTTTCATCGCGGATAAATGTCCTGAAGGCTTCCCTTATAGGACCGGAGGATTTTCTCGCTTCCGGCGACGGTTTCGGTTTCGACGAGAAATTGGCGAAGGTCTACGTCAGGTACCAGGACGAAATAAGGAGGAGCAATGCCCTTGATTTCGACGACCTCGTCATGCTCACGGTCAAACTCTTCACGGAGAGCCCGAAAATCCTGAGGAAGTACCAGTCCCGTTTTGAGTTCATACTCGTCGATGAGTTCCAGGATCTGAACCTCGCCCAGTACCGCCTAGTCAAACTGCTGTCGAAGCTTCACGGCAATATTTCCGCAGCCGGCGATGACGACCAGAGCATATATAAGTTCCGGGGCGCCGATATCCGGAACATATACAACTTTGAAAAAGACTTCCCGGGGACAAAGGTCGTCAAACTTGAAAGGAATTACCGGTCTACTCAGAACATACTGGACGTTTCCCGTGCCGTGATATCTCCAAACTCGGGCAGGAAGGCAAAGAAGCTTTGGACGGACAAGGGGCGCGGAGAGAAGATCCATTTCTGCTGGCTCGAAAGCGGCGAGGAAGAAGGCCGGCACATTGCAAAGATCGTCAAGGAATTGTTTTTGAAGGGGGCTTACTCATACAGGGACATATGCATATTCTACAGGGTGAACCTCCAGTCAAGAATGATAGAGGACGCGCTGAGGGAGATGGGCCTGCCCTATCATATAATGGGCGGCGTGAGTTTCTATCAGAAACGGGAAGTCAAGGACGTCATCGCTTACGCCCGGCTTGTCCTGAACCACAGTGACAATGTCAGCCTCCGGAGGGTCATCAACTGCCCGCCCCGCGGAATAGGGGCGGCGACCCTGACCAAGATAGAGAACGAAGCGAAGAAGAAGTCGGTGTGCCTCTACGATACGATGAAATCGTGCGTTCGCGGGAACGGGATTGTGACCTCCACGAAGGAAAAGCTGAATAATTTTGTCGACCTCATCGAAAAACTTTCTTCCGCTTCTTACGGGTCTGCTGCGGACGTGCTGAAGGCAATAACCGCAAAGACAGGATATGCGGCACTTCTCGATGAAGAGAGAAAGGAAAATATCGAGGATCTGATAGCGTCGGCAGAGGGGAAAGACACCACGGAATTTATCGATTCCATATCGCTGCTTACGAACCTGGATGAGGCCCCGGGGGAAAACCAGATTTCGCTGATGCCTCTTCATAACGCCAAGGGGCTCGAATTTCCCGTTGTCTTTATAACCGGGATGGAGGAAGGCGTCCTCCCCTACTTTAAGGCGATAGGAAACGAGGAGGAAATCTCTGAAGAGCGAAGACTCTTCTACGTAGGGATGACCAGGGCAAAGGACCTGCTGCTTTTGACGGGCGCCCGGAAGAGGAGGCTTTACTCAAGGGTTCAGGAGCAGGAGCCCTCAAGGTTCCTGAAAGATCTGCCGAAGGATTACTGCCGGTGGATCGAGAAAGTGACTGAACCGAGGCCTCCCAGGTACAGGATCGAGAAGAAGAAAGTCGAGCCGAGGAAGGTCGGACCTCTCTTTCAGTCGGGATGCAGGGTCAGACACCCCGTTTGGGGTATAGGCGTTATCCGCGATTGTTACGGCGACGGGGAAGATCAGAAGGTGATGGTAAATTTCCCCAATGTCGGGGTGAAAAGACTTTCCCTGAAACTCGCCAACCTTACAAAGATATAGGATTTTTCTGTGGATATTTCGATAGAGCATTTGTCACGGCTTGCCAGATTGTCGCTCCCGGACATGGAGATGGAGCTTTTCGGAGATCAGTTGAAAAGCATCCTGCTTTATATGGAGAAACTCAACGGGCTGGACACCGGCGGTGTTGAGCCTACATCGCATGTTATCCTTATCAGCAACGTCGACAGGGAAGACTCGCACCGGCCGTCCCTAGACAGGGAAGAGGCGTTGATGAACGCTCCCGACCGGACCGACGGGTTTTACCGGGTCCCCAAGATCATAGAATGACCATGCTGCGGTGCATGCTCAGGTCCAAGATACACATGGCCACGGTGACCGAATCCAATCTCGCTTACGAGGGGAGCATCACGATCGACGCCGCCATAATGAAAAGGGCCGGCATACTCCCTTACGAGCAGGTGATGGTAAGCAACCTCAACAACGGTGAACGGTTCGAGACCTACGTCATCCCCGCAGGAGAAGACTCCGGGGAGATATGCCTGAACGGACCGACTGCGCGCAAAGGCGTTGTCGGCGACGTGGTGATTGTCTTCTGTTACGGGTACCTGGATGATGAGACCGCTGCGCATCACAAGCCGAAAATTATTTTGCTTGATACGAATAACAGGGTAAAAAAAGAGAAGTAAACAGTCACTGATCCTTATTCAGCCGATCCTCAGTACTTTTGCGCCGCGGATCTTGCGCCTCTTGATTTCGAGCAGCACCTCATTCACTTCTTCCAGTCCGAACTCCTGCACCTCCGGTTTGATGGGGATTTCTGCCGCAAGCTCCAGGAATTCCTTAACGTCTTTTCGCGTTATGTTTGCCACGCTCTTTATCTCCTTCTCCAGCCAGAGGTCCCGTGCATAGTCCAGTTCAAGAAGCGAATTCTTGTCGGCCCCTTCCTTTCGGATCGCGTTGATGACAAGCCGTCCGCCCTTATCAAGGTCCTTCAGGACCGATACTACGGGCTTCCAGGCCGGTGTCGTGTCGATAGCGCAGTGCAGTTTCTCCGGGCACGCGTCTCCGATATCTCCCGTCCATGCCGCCCCGAGTTCCTTTGCGAAATCCAGCTCGGCCGGGGTCCTTGAGAAAACGAAGATCCGGGAACGGGGATACCTGTATCTGACAGCAGAAATAACCAGGTGGGCCGATGCTCCAAACCCGACGAACCCGATATTGTCCCCGTCCTTCATGTTGCAGAGGCGCAAAGAGCGGTATCCCACGGCCCCCGCGCAGAGCAGAGGAGCCGCCTCGGCATCTGAAAAGACATCCGGAACGGGGTAGGCGAAGTCCTCCGGAACCGTCATATATTCGGCATAACCCCCGTTGGCGTCCCTTCCCGTGGCACGGAATTCGTCGCACAGGTTTTCTTCACCGGAGAGACAGAACTTGCACCTTCCGCAGGCGGAATGCACCCACGCTATGCCTACCCTGTCGCCGACTCTGTATTTCCCCGCGCCGCTCCCGTTTCCTTCGACCCTCCCCACGACCTGGTGGCCCAAAACAACGGGCAGCACCGGCGGAGAAGTCCTGCCCTCTATCTCATCCATGTCCGTATGGCATACGCCGCAGGCCGAGACCTTTACCAGTATTTCCTTAACGCCCGGAGCAGGGTCGGGCAGTTCAACAGCCTTCAGGGCCGGCTTATCTTCCCTGAGGCTCCCGATCTTTTCCAATACCATCGCTTTCATTCCAGGTCTCCTTTATTACCATGATATCAGTTTTTCCGCCATGAGTTTAGCCGGGAAGCCGGCCGGAGACAGGACAGGGGCAAAAAACTCCTTCAGATTTCTGCTATATTTATTTATATGGGCCATTTTATCGCTGGGAAGGAGGAAAACATGGAAGTAGTCGAAGCTATCCGCACGAGAAGGAGCGTCAGGCGTTTTCTGGACAGGCCTGTAGAAGAAGAGAAGGTCCGGGCCATCCTGGAGGCCGTGCGCATGTCACCGTCGTGGGCGAATCTACAGTGCTGGAGGTTCGTGGTTGTGAAGGACAAGGCGGCGAGAGAAAAGATCAGCGAACTTTCTTACGTGGAGACGTTCTTTACCCCCCTCGGCTATAAGACGAACCCCTCGCAGAAAGGTCTGTCGGAAGCGCCCGTGGTAATTGTAGCCTGTGCGGACCCGGAACAGTCGGGGGTTATCTGGGGCCAGCACTATTACATGACCGACCTCGGCATCGCCGCACAGAATCTGATGCTCGCTGCCCACGGGCAGGGGCTTGGAACGGTCTTCGTGGGGGTTTTTGACGAGGTCAAGGTCCGCGAACTTCTTCTCATCCCTGGAAGTGTGCGTATTGTCGGGATCTTCCCCATCGGTTACCCGAGGGACAAAAAGGAGGCGGGCACGGCCCGTAAACCGCTGAACGAATTCGTTTTCTACGACAAGTGGCAGTAAAGCGACGGGAGAAGCGGGGTTTACCGGTCCGGAACACCTGGTTGACCACGGCCGATTTCCCCGCTTTTTCCCCAGTCGCGGAAGGCATCTTCGAAGTAACCTTTACGGTAGAATGCGTTACCGCGGTTGTTGTATGCCCTGCCAAACAGGGGCTCCAGTTCGATGGCCTTTGTATACTCCTTTATCGCCTCGTCGTACTCTTTCCTCCTGGAGCATATGTTCCCGAGCTTAAAGTGGATTTCGGCATCCCCGGGGGCAAGATCCAGTGCCGTTGAATAGTTCCTGGCTGCGTCGTCATAGTCTCCCTTTTCATAATAGGCGTTCCCCAGTCCCTTGAAAGACTCGGCGTCCCGGCTGTCCGCTTCTGTGGCTTTTGTGTATTCCCCGATAGCGTCGTCATATTGACCTTTTTCAAGAAAGTCCTTTCCCCGCCTTTTATAGGCGGTCTGATCCCGGCCGCTTTCGGAGGAATCTTTCGTCAACGTCTCGGCCGTCCCCGCCATTCCCTCGTTCCCCACGTCTGCGGAACCCGCCGTATCTTTCGAGTCCCAGTTATCGGGTCCGGTCTTCGCGGCAGCCTTCCCGGCCAGTGCAAGTTCCCTGTTGTGATAAGCCTTCTTGTATTCGGGGCTGATGTCAAGGGCACTGGAATAGTCCCGTACGGCATCGTCGTATCTTCCCAGTTTCGCATAGGCATTGCCCCGGTTGTTATAAGCGCCGGCGTCTTTTGGATTAATCTCGATCGCCCTGGTATAGTCTTTCACGGCTTTCTCAAACTTCCCTGTGAAAAAATATGCCAGGCCGCGGTTATAATATGCATCCGCATCCCCGGGATTGAGTTTCACCGCCCTCGTATAATCCTCGATCGCTTTGTCATACTGACCCTTCCGGTAGTATGCGTTGGCCCTGTCATAACAGGCTACCGGATCGTCGGGGTTGATCTCCAGTGCCCTTGTGTAATCCCGGACAGCATCGTCATATCGCCCTTTTTCGTAATACTTATTGGCCCGGTCGTTGTAATAACCGGCGTCTATGCCGGCTGCAGGGACCACCCACAATACGGCGAATATAAGGAAAAAAGATGTCAGCTTCATTATCTTGACGGATGCCTCCCGCCTTTGCATAGCGGCAAACCTCTCACGGTGTCAAATACAGGTATTTTCTGTCCCGAGAGGCGGAGGGCCGCTCCTTCCGCAGGGTGAGCGCCTTCAGCCGGGATGCCGCCCCCGCAAAGGACTCTTGCTGGTGCCTCGGGCCTGCCCGGTGCAGTTCAATAAACTTATCAGAAATCGGAACGCAAAAACAAGTTCAGTTCGTCCTCTCTTCGAATGGTGCGAATATTCTGGTATCATGGTGAGAGGATAACGGCTGAACTCGGGGTGAGGAAAAAATGGAACTGCCTGAAGAACTGCTCGACGAGCTTGCCGGGCTTTGCGGGATCATGCCGGAGTATTACGATATCTTCGGCAACAAACATATAACTTCCGCTGAAACAAAGAAGGCCCTCCTCCGGGCCATGAAGCTGAATGTCGATTCCAGGGAAGACCTGGCGGCCGAAATCCGCAGACTGAGGTGGTCGGCGTGGGAGAACTGCATCGACCCCGTTCGCGTGTTATCCGTGAACGATCAGCCGATGACCATTCCTCTCCACCTCCAGCTGGAAGAAGGGCAGGAATCGGACCTCTCGATCTCGTGGTCTGTTGAGGACGAAGACGGCGGCAGGGACGAGTTCGAGGTCCCCGGCGAGCACCTGCGGCTCTTCGAAGAACAGATGATCGGCGGCAGGAGATATGTAAAGATGATCGTCGAGGACATTTCGTTCCGGAACATCGGATATTATATCCTGCGTGTCGAATTCAGACATCCCCGCAGGGTCTTCCCGGGCGGGAAGAAGAACCTCGTAAAGATTTCGCGGACCATCATAACCCCGGACAGCTGTTATCTTCCACCGGAACTCCAGGAGGGGAGGATCTGGGGGGTTTCCTTCGACCTGTACTCGCTCAGCTCCGAAAGGAACTGGGGTGCCGGTGACTTCACCGACCTCGATGTGGTTGTCGGCTGGGTGGATTCCCTGGGGGGCGGGTTCGTCGGCATCAACCCCCTCCATGCGGTCCCGAACACAAAGCGCGAGGGTATAAGTCCCTATTCCCCGGTCAGCAGGCTCTACAGGAATTTCCTCTATCTCGACGTAGAGAAGGTACCGGATGTCAGGGAATCCAAAGAACTCACCGGGACCCTGAGATCCGATCTTTTCCGGGAAAGAGCGGCCGGCCTGAGGGACCGGGAATTTGTAGACTACGAAGGCGTGGCGTCATTGAAAGAGGAGATACTCTTACAGGCATTCCGGATTTTCTACGACAGGCATTACAGGAAAGGCACTCCCCGCGGTGAAGAATTCAGGAGTTATGTGGCTCGGGAAGGTGAGTCCCTCGATGCCTTTGCGCTCTACCGGGCTCTGGGTGACCATATGAAGGCGGCACGCAACGCCTTTGCATGGCAGTCCTGGCCCCGGGAGTATCACGATCCTTGCGCCGCTGCAGCAAGGCGATTCAGGAGAAGCAACTGGAAGAAGGTCCTCTATCACAAGTACGTCCAGTGGCTCATTGAGGGGCAGCTCCGGGAGGCCTTCAGGGGAGTCCCCCCGATGATTTCAGCCCGGACGGCCAGAACTGGGGATTCCCTCCTCTGATACCATTCAGGTTGAAAGAGACGGGGTACGAACTGTTTATCCGCACGCTCAGGAAGAACATGGAATACGGCGGCGCGCTGAGGATCGACCATGCGCTAGGCATGTTCCGGCTTTTCTGGATACCTCGGGGAATGAACGCGAAGGAAGGCGCCTACGTGAGCTATCCCTCCGAAGACCTCCTGAGAATTATTGCACTCGAAAGCGTTCGCAACAGGACGGTGATCATAGCCGAGGACCTGGGGACTATCGGTGAAAACGTGAGGGAGGCGCTCCGCAGGTTCCGGATGTTTTCCTACCGGCTTTTTTACTTCGAAAGGAATTATCCCGATCCGTCCTTTGTCCTGCCCGGGCAATATCCGGACGCGGCCCTCTGTTCCGTCACCACGCACGACCTGCCTACCCTTTACGGTTACTGGTCCGGCCGCGACCTCCACGTAAGGCGGGGGCTCGGGGTCTATGACGATGATGACGAGTGGCGTCAGGTCGTAAGCGAGAGGGAGAGGGACAAGTGTCTTATCCTTTCGGCCCTCAAATCAACCGGTTTTCTCCCCGGCGATTGGCCTGCCGACGCGGCCATGGTCCCCCGGATGACGCCGGAGCTCTGCTCCGCGATCTACCGCTACCTTGCCTCTACTCCGTGCAAACTGTTGCTGGTGAACCTGTGCGACGTAATCGGCGCCATGGACCAGCAGAACCTGCCGGGAACAAACGAGGGGTATCCCTCCTGGAAGCGGAAGATGCCCGTGTCCCTCGAGGAGATGATGGCCGACAGTAGAATTTCACAGCTGGCTGCGGTGCTGAGAGAGACAATCGCCGGTTCAGGGTAGCCTGTGAATTCTCTCAAAGCACTCCTCAGATGAAGGCCCTTGTTGAGCTTATCTCTCGAGAATGTATTCTGAGGACAACGCTCCCGGGAATGAAAATCCCGGGAGCGCGATTCATTAAGTGATACAGTGACTTTCTATTTGGTAGTGCTGAAAGAAACCTGCTTGACGACCATATCTACTATCGGCAGAGCGGGGACCTTGGTAATGCCGTAGATTTTTTTCAGGTCGACGCTTGCCGGTTCGGCCTTCAGCAGGGCTTCGGCAACATGCTGATCGGCCTGACGATAGCGGAGTTTCGCCTGCAGAGTAATTTTCTTGACCCCCTTGGGGGCGGTTAAACCGCAGTACACATCTTTATATCCCCGGGGCGGGATGGTGTCATGCCTTGAGAAGGCCGTGATTACCCACGGGTCGACTGCAAAGTGAAAGTTATCTCCCATTCCGTCGGAGTTGAATATGCGCGTGTTTTCCGGTAAATCACCCCGCGAGTCGAGCATCCCGCTGGTCATGATGACATTCCCTTTTTCATCCCTTGCCGTCAATTCAAGCCACATCTGACGGATATTTGTCAGCGAAGTAGGGAGGTTGTGGCCGGCGCGAATATTTTTTACCCTTACCTTCACTTCAGCCAGCCTTCCCTGACGATAGACGGGAGAGACTTCCAGATCTGCGGCGGACTGGAGGCGTTTCACGGCCATTTCGTATTTTTCCTTTATGATGGCTGCCTTCTTCTCGTCGCCGGCCTTCTTGGCGGCAGTCTCGGCCAGATAGTAGACAAGATAGTTGGCGCCGTTAAAGAAATGCCGGTATTCCTTGCGGTCCGGTTTCCGGAATTCATCCGCGGCGCGCAAGAATGTAGGAAAGTCGACCATATGGCAGTCCTGGCAGACAATATCCCGCTGCGCATAGGGGCCGTGCTTCCATTCAAGATAGGTCGATTCAAGCGGGAAGTGGGCGTCGTAGTGATAGACGTCGTGACAGCTCGCGCACAGTTCAGCCTTCAGATGCAGCGGGGATTCGACGCACTTGTGAAACCCCATGCCGCAATTGTCGAAAGGTTTTAAGGGGCCCCGCTTTGTCAGTACCAGGCCGTCCTTGGTTTCTACTCCCGGTGTGAGGACAAAGGAACCATTTTCCGGTTCGTGGGAAGGTGTCTCCCAATGGGTTATGCCACTGATTGAATGACAGATATCACAGGACACCCCGGCTGCGGCAACGGGGCCCAGGCCGGCGAGGCCGGGTTCCTTGATCTCAGCCGTAACCATACCCGCGGGAGAATGGCATCCTTCGCACTGGCGGGCGATATCCTCCCCCACCGCCTTGACGGCCCTGTTCAACTCGCCCTGATAGATGGGATCCTGAAACGCCAGCGAATGTACCGAACCCTCCCATTCTTCATACTTGTCCGGGTGACAGCCCTTACAGACTTCGGGTGAGGTAAATTGCGCGTTCGACTTGTTCCACCTGATCAGAGACGGATAGTAAGGATAAAGATCGTGATCTACTCTAAAGACCTTGGAACCTGCAAAGGTGCTACCGGGGAAAAATCCGAGCGCCGATACCAGTATAATGAGCGAACACATCTTCACGAAGCGTTTCATAAAGAACCTCCTTCTCACAAAGCTGTTGGTAATGTCTTACAACCAAGTTATCAAATCCGTCGGAGATGTCAATCTCCAGCTTTAGAAGTTGAGGCGGTGAATGTCACAAAGTATTGATCCTTCCTGGACGCGACAACAGCTACCCCTGATATAATACGATCCACAAATAACGTCGACAAAAAAGATCAATTGGGCATGACACCATTTTAGAAGATGGACGGAAACGCTGACATGACTTGCTATGCACCCTCTGAGTCGGCAAGGGTTACCCATGAATCGCTGTGAATGGGCCGACCGCAGCGCGCTGGTGCGGTCCTATCATGACAATGAATGGGGCGAACCGGTCCACGACGACAGGAGCCTGTTCGAGTTCCTTATTCTGGAAGGAGCACAGGCAGGACTGAGCTGGGCCACCATCCTCGGAAAGCGGGATGGTTACAGAAGGGCTTTCGACAATTTCGACGCCCGGAAAATTTGCCGGTATTCCCGGGGGGACGTCTCCCGCTTACTGACAGATTCAGGGATCGTAAGAAACAGGCTCAAGATCAACGCGGCCATCACTAACGCCAGGGCGTTCCTGCAGGTGCAGGAACAATTCGGAAGTTTTGATCGCTATATCTGGCAATTCGTCAATGGCAAGTCTGTTCAGAATTCATGGAAGAAGATTACTGATATTCCTTCCAGCACTCCCGAGTCCGACGCCATGAACAAAGATCTGCGGAGCAGAGGGTTCAAGTTTGTCGGAACCACTATATGTTACGCGTTCATGCAGGCAGTTGGAATGGTAAACGATCATGTGACAGGTTGCTTCAGACACCGGGAACTCAGAAAAAAGGTCGAACGTAATCTGTCGGTTCGCCGGACCACCCGGACATCGACCTCCCGCTGATTCTTATCGCTACCCGGCTATCTATCGTTCCTCCCTCAAATCTTTATTACTGCAAGCAATCGGATTGTGTCGTCATCGCCGATGATAACCGGACAGCGCAGAATACCGGTTCCTGAGAGCCGGTTTGAGAGTCGTTCCTTTTTTTGATAACATGATTCCATGAGCTGAAATTGTGTTATAACTTCAAGACCCTGATTCTCGCGGGGGCCCTCCTTTCAAGTGAGGGAAGATTTTGGATGTCTCGTACCGAAGGTTTTCGGGACTGCGGGACGGTTCATTCAGTGCTTAAGTGTGGAGACCTATGGCCGACAATGATGGAAGAAAGAGAGTGGTGATCGAGGCGGTCTCGCCGGAGATAGAGTCGGGGGATTTTGCGGTCAAGAGGGTGGTCGGTGAAACGCTCGTGGTGGAGGCTGATATATTTGCCGACGGACACGACGAGGTATCGGCAGTCCTGCTTTACCGCGCCGCTTCCGAGACCCAATGGACTGAAGCGGCCATGTCTCCCCTGGGCAATGACAGGTGGAGGGGAGCATTCACGGTTGATCGGATAGGCTTTTATCATTATACCCTGCGCGGATGGGTGGATCATTTCCTTACCTGGCAGAAGGATCTTCGAAAGAAATATGGGGCAGGGACCGGGGTTGACCAGGAGCTTCTTATAGGGTCGGACCTGATAGAACAGACCTCGCGGAACGCAGCCGGAGAAGATGCAAAAAACCTGTTGGCCTTCGCCGGGGCTATGAGGGAAGAGAGGATTGATAACGCCGGAAGGGCCGTCTCCATTGCCCTGAGCGGAGAACTCACCGAACTTATGAAGCGCTATCCCGATAAGAGATTTGCCGCTACTTATCCCAGGGAGCTACCTCTGGTGGCAGACAGGCAAAAGGCCCTCTTCAGTGCGTGGTACGAGATATTTCCGCGGTCGTGCGGTCCCGAGCCCGGCAGGCACGGCACCTTCAGGGACTGCGAGAGACTGCTTCCCGAGGTCGCTCATATGGGGTTTGACGTCGTGTATTTCCCCCCCGTCCATCCGATCGGCAGCACCAACAGGAAGGGAAAGGACAACACAATCACCGCCGCTCCCGAAGACCCCGGCAGTCCCTGGGCGATCGGATCCCACCAAGGGGGCCACAAAGCGGTCCACCCCGCACTGGGGACGATGGAGGACTTCGAGAGGTTCGTCAAACTGGCCGGCGAGAAGAAGATCGAGGTGGCGATCGACCTCGCCTTCCAGTGCTCCCCCGACCATCCATATGTGAAGGACCACCCGGAATGGTTCAGGTGGCGGCCGGACGGGACGATCCAGTATGCCGAAAACCCTCCCAAGAAGTACGAGGACATAGTGCCCTTCGATTTCGGGACAGAAGACTGGGAGCACCTCTGGCAGGAGTTGAAGAGCGTTGTTCTCTTCTGGATAGAAAAGGGGGTCAGGATATTCAGGGTGGACAATCCCCATACCAAGCCCTTTGCGTTCTGGCAGTGGCTGATCAGGGAGGTAAAAAAGGACTATCCCGACGTGATCTTCCTTGCGGAGGCTTTCACCAGGCCCAAGGTGATGTACCGGCTGGCCAGGATCGGTTTTACCCAGTCCTATACCTACTTCACCTGGCGCACCACGAAGAAGGAGATTACGGCGTACCTGCAGGAATTGACGGGCGCCGGCGTGAGGGAATACTTCCGCCCCAATTTCTGGCCGAACACTCCGGACATCCTCCACGAGTATCTTCAGTACGGAGGCCGGCCTGCTTTTCTTGTCCGACTTATTCTCGCCGCCACCCTGTCTTCCAGCTACGGGATCTACGGCCCGGTCTACGAACAGGCGGTAAACGAGGCATTCCCGGGGAGGGAAGAATACCGCAGCTCGGAGAAGTATGAGATAAAGTTCTGGGACTGGTCCAGGCCGGACAGCCTCGGAAACTTTGTAACCGCCGTCAACCGGATCAGGCGGGAAAACCCGGCCCTGCAGACCACAAACAACGTCACCTTCTACGAATCGGACAATGACAACGTCATATTCTACGGAAAGATAAACGCGGACATGACGAACATACTCCTTATTGTTGTGAACCTCGATCCTTTCCATAAGCAGGCGTGCAGGATACGGGTCCCTCTGAAGACGCTCGGGGTGGAGCCAGGCCGGCCCTATCTCATTCACGAACTCCTGAGCGACGACAAATACATCTGGCAGGAGGAATGGAATCCGGTGGAACTCGATCCGGGTTTTCTCCCGGCCCGCATATTCCGCGTTCGCAGGCGCCTCCGCCGGGAGCAGGATTTCGATTATTTCATGTGAGAGGAGACAGACTTGCTTAAATGGAGTCCGTTAATAAACGCTGTTTGCCGTCATACCCGCGAAGGCGGGAATCCAAGTTCCTCTGACACGGTAGCAGAGTTCCACGGGCTTGCCCGCGGGCGGATGCTGCCCGGAGCGCATGTCCGCGTTCGCAGGCCGGTCGAGCGCAGCTCGTTTCCTCCACAAAGTACCATGGGCTTGCCCGTGGGTATCTATGAGAGAATGGATTCCCGACTACTACCTCGGGAATGACGACCTATAAGCATTTCCGGTCACTGAATGCATTCCTCTTGCACTAAGGAGAGAACTCTGTTATGACGCCGAAAGATAAATGCTTCGAGGACGACCCGCTCTGGTATAAAGAGGCGGTAATATACGAGCTCCACGTCAAGTCTTTCTTCGACAGCAACGGGGACGGCATAGGGGACTTCCGGGGGCTTATAGAGAAACTCGACTATCTCGAGGAGTTGGGGATAACGGCGGTCTGGCTCCTTCCCTTTTACCCTTCGCCCCTCAAGGACGACGGCTACGATATCGCCTACTATTTCAATATCAATCCGGACTACGGCGACATGAGGGACTTCAAGGATTTCCTCAGGCAGGCCCATAAACGCGGGATACGCGTGATCACGGAACTCGTTCTGAACCACACATCGGACCAGCACCCCTGGTTCCAGAGGGCGAGGAAGTCTAAGCCCGGTTCGGTCCACCGTAACTACTACGTTTGGAGCGAGACCCCTGAAAGGTATGCCGACGCCAGGATAATATTCAAGGACTTCGAGACATCGAACTGGTCCTGGGACCCCGTTGCAAAAGCCTATTTCTGGCACCGCTTCTATTCCCACCAGCCTGACCTGAATTATGACAGCCCCGCCGTGCAGAGGTCGATGCTGCAAGTGGTGGACAACTGGCTCGGGACAGGCGTGGACGGCCTGCGCATCGACGCCGTCCCTTATCTCTTCGAGCGGGAGATGACGAACTGCGAGAACCTGCCGGAGACCCACGACTTTCTGAAGAGGCTCCGGGAGCACATGGAGAGAAAATTCAAATGCAGGATGCTGCTGGGGGAGGCGAACCAGTGGCCCGAGGACGCCGCGGCATACTTCGGGGCAGGGGACGAGTGTCACATGGCTTTCCATTTTCCCCTCATGCCGAGGATATTCATGGCCCTCCAGATGGAAGACAGGTTCCCGATCATGGATATACTCGACCAGACCCCGGAGATTCCCGATCCCTGCCAGTGGGCCCTGTTTCTCCGTAACCACGACGAGCTGACGCTCGAGATGGTTACAGACGAGGAGCGCGACTATATGTACCGGGTCTATGCGCGGGACCCGCGCACAAGAATAAACCTCGGCATCCGCCGGAGGCTGGCGCCCCTTGTCGGCAACAGCAGGAGGAAGATAGAGATCATGAACATCCTCCTCTTCTCCCTTCCGGGGACGCCGATCATCTACTACGGCGATGAGATTGGGATGGGGGACAACTTTTACCTCGGCGACAGAAACGGCGTCCGTACGCCCATGCAGTGGAGCTCCGACAGGAATGCCGGGTTTTCGAAGGCTAACCCGCAACGGCTTTTTCTTCCTGTTATCATCGATCCGGAATACCACTATGAGGCGGTCAACGTCGAAAATTACGAGCGGAGCCCGTCCTCGCTCCTCTGGTGGATGAAGCGGGTGATCGCCATGAGGAAGAGGCTGAAGTCATTCAGCCGCGGAGACCTCACCTTCCTCAGTTCGGACAATCCGAAGATACTCGCCTTCACCCGCCATTACCGGGATGAGACCATTATGGTCGTGATCAACCTCTCGCGTTTCTCCCAGGTGGCGACCTTCGATCTCTCGGCCCATGCGGGGTGCGTCCCCGTGGAGGTCTTCAGCAAAAACAGGTTCCCCGTCATCAGGGAGACGCCGTATGTGCTCACCATGGGTTTTTATGATTACTACTGGTTCATCTTCCAGAAGGAAGAGGAGGCGGCAGTCGCGGCTGAAGAGCGCGTTTTCCCCGAAATGAGCGTGAGGAAGAGCTGGACGGCCATTCTCACCGGAAGGACCAGGGGCAGGTTCGAAGACATCCTTCCCGGCTTCTTCAGGGGGTCACGCTGGTTCGGGGGAAAGGGCCGGACGGTCCAGAAGATCGATCTTATTGAGGACATTCCGGTCGGCAGAGACCCCGACTCCCCCCGACTGGCGATGCTTAAGGTCTCCTACACCGACGACCCCTCCGATGTTTATCTCCTCCCCCTGAGTTTCGCGTCGGGGGACGAGGCAGCGCAGGTGCTGCAGGAATTCCCGATGGGCGTGATCGCCCGCCTTACCGTCGACGACAGGGAAGGTGTTCTGTACGACGGCGTGTACGACCCGGCACTGCGCGAAGTTCTCTTTTCCATGATAGCAAAGAGGAGGAAGACAAGGGGGAGCACAGGAAAACTCCTCGCCTATCCCGGCAGGAAATTCAGGGGCCTGACAGGAGAGGGAGGGTTCCCGGCGGCATCGCATGTCGTCAGGGCGGAACAGAGCAACACATCGATCCTCTACGAAAACTCCTTTCTCCTGAAGCTCTACCGCAGGCTGGATGAGGGGGTCAATCCGGACCCGGAAATAATCAAATTCCTCACCGAGAAGGCGGGCTTCCCGAACGTTCCGCCTTTCGCGGGCATCATCGAATTCAGGAGGCCGGGCCTTGATACAGTTGTAATCGGGCAGTTGCAGGGCTTCGTCCCCAACCAGGGGGACGCATGGACATATACACTCGATTCGGTGCGCCACTATTTTGAGCACGTGCTTTCCAGAAAGGCCGAGACTGCGGAAATCCCCGAGCTGCCCTCTTCGCCGGTGGACATACGCGACGAGAACATCCCGCCGCTTGTTCAGGAGCTGATAGGGGCGGTGTACCTGGAGGCCGCCATACTTCTGGGAAAGAGGACGGGTGAGATGCACATTGCCCTCTCTTCATCGCCGGAGGAGCCGGGGTTCGAGCCGGAACCCTTTTCCATGCTCTATCAGAGGTCCGCATACCAATCCATGCGCAGCCTTCTGGTGAAGGTCTTCCGTACACTCGAAAAGAACGTCGGCAAGTTTCCCGAAGAGACCGCCGCTGAGGCCGGCCGGATCCTGGACTCCGAAGGGACGATAATGAACAGGTTCAAGGAGATCCTGAAGGAAAAATTTTCCGCCATGAAGACAAGACACCACGGGGATTATCATCTCGGGCAGGTCCTCTTCACGGGAAAGGACTTCGTAATCATTGACTTTGAAGGGGAACCGGCGCGCGCCTTGAGCGAAAGGAGGCTGAAGCGCTCGCCCCTCAGGGACGCGGCCGGTATGATCAGGTCTTTCCACTATGCTGTCTACAGCTCTCTGCTCCACCTCGCATCCGTCAGGCCTGAAGACATCCCGACATTGGAACCCTGGGCGGCAATCTGGTACCATTGTGTGAGCGGCGTTTTCCTGACATCCTATCTGGCTACGACAGAGAGGAGCGCTTTTCTGCCGAAGGAAAGGGGCCAGCTGGAGGCTTTGCTGCGGTTCTTCCTTCTCGAAAAGGCGATATATGAACTCGGCTATGAACTGAACAACCGCCCGGAGTGGGCGGTCATCCCCATGAGGGGGATAGAGCACATTTTGAAGAGTTTGTAGAGGGGAGAGGGTCCCGGGGATCGCTGCGGTGAAGTTAATTACATGAGTGACCTAAAAGGAGAGTGAGCATGATAAAAGGGAAAAAGACTAGCGAATATCAACCCTTGACGGAACATGACATCTATCTTTTCAGGGAGGGAAGCCACTTCAGACTCCATGAAAAGATGGGTGCGCATATCACTGCCGAGGACGGCGTTCCAGGTACCCGTTTTGCAGTCTGGGCACCTAACGCCGAAAGGGTGTCGGTCATGGGCGACTTTAACGGATGGAGCATGACGGACCATCCGCTTTCGGACCGCGGGGACGGCTCCGGGATATGGGAAGGCTTCATCCCCGGGGCAGGCGCCGGAGCGGCGTATAAATACCACATCATTTCCCGCTACAACAATTACCGCGCCGACAAGGGTGATCCCTTTGCCTTTTCCTGGCAGGTACCGCCCCGTTCCGCATCTGTTGTCTGCGATCTCGGCTACGACTGGAACGACGCCGAATGGATGAAAAAGCGCGGGAAGGTCAACTCCCTGGAGGCGCCGATTTCGGTATACGAACTCCACCCGGGCTCGTGGCGAAGGGTGCCGGAGGAAAATAACCGGTCCCTCACTTACCGCGAGATGGCGGTTCATCTACCCGAATATTTAAAAAGCATGGGGTTTACCCATGTTGAGTTTACGCCGGTCATGGAGCACCCCTTTTACGGCTCCTGGGGATATCAGACGGTTGGGTATTTCGCCCCCACGGCGCGGTACGGAACTCCGCAGGATTTTATGTACCTCATCGACTGTCTGCACCGGTCAGGAATAGGGGTTATACTCGACTGGGTACCTTCGCATTTCCCCGACGACGTCCACGGCCTCGTCTATTTCGACGGGACCCATCTTTACGAACATGCGGACCCCCGGAAGGGCTTTCACCCGGAGTGGAACAGCTATATATTCAATTACGGGCGCAACGAGGTGAGGAACTTCCTGACCAGCAATGCCCTCTTCTGGCTTGATGTGTATCACGCCGACGGTCTGAGGATCGACGCCGTGGCCTCGATGCTCTACCTGGACTATGGCCGGAAGAGCGGCGCCTGGATACCTAACAAGTACGGAGGAAAGGAAAACCTGGAGGCGATCCACTTTTTAAGGAGGCTGAACGAGGAGGTTTACAGGAGCCATCCCGACGTCCAGACGATCGCTGAGGAGTCTACGGCGTGGCCCATGGTGTCCAGACCGATCCATGTGGGAGGACTGGGCTTCGGCATGAAGTGGAACATGGGGTGGATGCACGACACACTGCGGTATTTTTCCCTCGACCCCGTACACAGAAAGTACCACCAGAGCCTCATCACCTTCAGCCTCTGGTACGCCTTTTCCGAAAATTTCATGCTCTCCCTGTCCCACGACGAAGTGGTCTACGGGAAGGGATCCCTCATAGGCAAGATGCCGGGAGACGACTGGCAGAAGTTCGCAAACCTCCGTCTCCTCTTCGGGTATATGTTCACTCATCCCGGCAAGAAACTCCTGTTCATGGGGGGAGAGATAGGCCAGTGGAAGGAGTGGTCCCACGAGTCGAGCATCGAGTGGCACCTCCTTAAGTATCCCGCACATCAGGGCCTACAGCGCTGGTTCCAGCACTTGAACATACTCTACCGCGGCGAGCCGGCTCTCCACGAGCTGGACTTCGAGGACGAAGGCTTCGAATGGGTGGACATAGCGGACCAGGAAAACAGTATCATCAGTTACATGAGGAAGGGGAGGTCCGGGGAGGACACCGTTCTGGCCGTCTGTAACTTCACTCCCGTGCCACGTTATAACTACCGCGTCGGTGTACCCGCGGACGGATACTGGAAGGAGGTCCTGAACAGCGACTCGAAGGAATACGGCGGCAGCGGCCACGGGAATTTCGGGGGTGCGGAGGCCACGCCGATCGAGTGCCACGGCAGGCCCGGTTCCCTGTCCCTCACACTGCCGCCTCTCGGCATACTCATCTTCAAAAGAGAAGGGGACTAGTATGCAGGTCGGTGCTCACTATCTCGGAGAGGGGAGATGCAGATTTACCGTATGGGCTCCTTTTACGGAGAAAGTTTCGGTGCATGTTGTTGCCCCTGCCGACCGGCTCATCCGGATGGAGAAGGATGACCGGGGCTACTGGGAGGTGACCACTTCCGGCGTCTTTCCCGGCACACAATATTTTTACAGACTCGATGCTGAAACAGAAAGGCCCGACCCTGCATCTCATCTCCAGGCCGGGGGTGTGCACGGCCCCTCAGAAGTGGTGGACCAGGGCTCGTTCCCATGGAAGGACGGGGCGAGAAAGGACATCCCCGTCGGGCAGATGATCATCTATGAACTCCACGTGGGTACCTTTACGCCGGAGGGCACTTTCGATGCGGTCATCCCCAGGCTCGACGAACTTTATTCCATGGGAACCAACGCGATAGAACTAATGCCGATAGCCCAGTTTCCCGGTGAGAGGAACTGGGGATACGACGGCGTCTATCCCTATGCCGTGCAGAAATCCTACGGCGGGCCGGAAGGGTTGAAGAGACTGGTGGATGCCTGCCACTCGCGCGGCATGGCGGTGATCCTGGATGTGGTGTATAATCATCTCGGCCCTGAGGGGAACTACCTGAGGGACTTCGGCCCCTATTTTACGGAGAAATACAACACTCCATGGGGGGAGGCGATAAACTTCGATGACGCATACAGCGACGAGGTGAGAAACTTCTTTATTGAAAATGCCCTTTACTGGTTCAGACATTTCCATATGGACGGATTGAGGCTGGATGCCATCCACGCCATCTACGATATGAGCGCGATCCCTTTCCTGAGGGAGCTTGCCGGGAGCGTAGCAGGGTTCTCGGCGGAGGAGGGCAGGTCATGTCACCTGATCGCAGAGAGCGACAGGAACGATTCTACGGTTATACACCCCGGGGAACAGGGCGGATACGGTATGGACGCGCAGTGGAACGACGACTTCCATCACGCTCTCCACACTCTCCTGACGGGAGAAAAGACCGGTTACTACATCGATTTCGGCATGACCGACCATCTTGTGAAGGCATACCGGGAGGGGTTCGTCTACTCGGGACAGTATTCCGGCTACAGAAAGAGGCGGCAGGGCAACTCCGCAGCTGACAGGCCGTCATCCCAGTTCGTCCTTTTTGCCCAGAACCATGACCAGATAGGAAACAGGATGCTGGGAGAGAGACTTTAGGCCCTCGTTTCCTTCGAGGCGCTTAAACTCGCCGCCGCAGCCGTGCTTCTCTCCCCGTGCGTGCCGCTCCTCTTCATGGGAGAGGAGTACGGTGAAGACGCGCCTTTTGTTTACTTTGTAAGCCATTCGGACCCCGGTCTTATCTCAGCGGTCCGCGAGGGAAGAAAGAGGGAGTTCATCTCATTTGAGTGGCAGGGCGAACCTCCCGACCCCCAGGACGAGGCAACTTTTCAGAGATCGAAGATAGATTGGCTGAAGAGGGAGAAGGGAAATCACAGGGCTCTTCTGGAATTCTACCGGACACTCATAAGTATGCGCAGGGAATCGCCCGTCCTTTTCCGTCCGGACAGGGCTGGACTCGAAGTCGAGGGCTTCGAGGGAGACAGGCTTGTGATGATGAGAAGGCGGCATGAAGGACAGGAGGTGCTTATCATGTTCAATTTCAACATCACCGCTGTCAGCTGCACGGCGCCCGAAGCGGCCGGCGCATGGAAGAAGACCCTTGACTCTGCCGACCCGGCGTGGAACGGCCCGGGTTCGTCCCTGCCGGAAGAGGTCACGCCGGGACAGGAACTCACTCTGCAGGAGTTGAGCGTCGTGGTGTACGGCGGGGCGTAGATGGAGAGATACATCTGCATCCACGGCCACTTTTATCAGCCGCCGAGGGAGAACCCCTGGCTCGAGGCGATAGAGATACAGGACACCGCCCACCCCTATCACGATTGGAACGAGAGGATTACCGCGGAGTGTTACGCTGCCAACTCGGCATCCCGGATAATGGACGGAAAAGGACGAATAACCGACATAGTGAGCAACTACGCAAGGATAAGCTTCAATTTCGGTCCGACCTTGCTTTCCTGGATGGAGACGGGCGCGCCCGAATTATATCAGGCTGTCCTCGATTCAGACAGGCAGGGCATGGCCTGGCGCTCGGGGCATGGCAACGCGATCGCGCAGTGTTACAATCACCTCATCATGCCGCTCGCCAACAGCCGTGACAAGCTGACGCAGGTCCTCTGGGGCATAAGGGATTTCGAGCACCGCTTTGGGCGTTTTCCCGAAGGCATGTGGCTTCCCGAAACAGCGGTCGACGTCGAAACACTCGACATACTTGCCGCACAAGGCATAAAGTTTACCATCCTGGCACCCCGGCAGGCTGCCAGGATAAGGAAGATCGGTACAGACAAATGGCAGGATGTGAGAGGCGCACGGATAGACCCGACAAGGGCATACCTTTGCATATTGCCCACGGGAAGGCGGATCTCCGTATTCTTTTATGACGGGCCCATATCCCAGGCCATTGCTTTTGAAAAGCTTCTGAACAGGGGAGAAGACTTTGCCGCGCGGCTCGTGTCAGGCTTTTCCGACGCGCGGCAGTGGCCGCAGATCCTGAACATAGCTACGGACGGAGAGACTTACGGACATCACCACAGGTTCGGCGATATGGCCCTTGCCAACGCCCTTGGGTATATAGAAAAAAAGGTGCATGCAGGGCTCACGAACTACGGCGAATACCTTTCAAAATATCCGCCGGCCTATGAAGTCGAAATCATCGGGAATACCTCCTGGAGTTGCTATCACGGCATCGAGAGGTGGAGGGGCGACTGCGGATGCAGCACCGGCGGACATCCCGGATGGAATCAGCGGTGGAGGACGCCGCTGCGCGAGGCCCTTGACTGGCTAAGGGACAGGATGTCGCCGGCCTACGAAAAGAGGGCGGGCCAATACCTCGAAGATCCCTGGAGGGCAAGGGACGAATACATCGATGTTATCCTGGACCGCACTGAAGAGCGTCTAGATGCGTTTCTTGGCAGGCATGCCTCAAGGAAACTGGGCGGCGACGAGAAGATAACCGTTCTCAAACTCCTAGAAAGCCAGAGGCACGCCATGCTGATGTATACTAGCTGCGGATGGTTTTTCGACGACATCTCGGGCATCGAGACCGTGCAGGTGATAGAGTATGCGGCGCGCGCTATCCAGCTTGCGGAGGAGCTTTTCGGGGATCAACTCGAGGGGGGGTTCCTCGAAAGGCTGGCGAGGGCAAAAAGCAATGTGGCCGAAGAAAAAGACGGCGTTGAGATTTATGTGAACAGGGTCAGGCCGGTCATGATCAACCTGACGAAGGTGGGAGTTCATTATGCCGTCAGTTCACTTTTTGAGGAATATGCGGAGAAAACGGACATCTACAGCTATGAAGTATGCCGCGACGAGTACCGGAGGCGGGATGCCGGCAAGATGAAAGTTGCCGTCGGTAAAATCTCGGTTTCATCACGCATCACCCGGGAGAAGGAGCCCCTGAGCTTTTGTGTCCTTTACCTCGGCGGCCACGCCATTTACTGCGGTGCGAGGGCGTTTCAGGGAGAGGATCAGTACGTGACCATGAAGGAAGAGATTCTCGGGGCTTTTGAAAGCGGGGACTTCCTCGACATCGTGAGACTGATGGATATGCATTTCGGGATGCACAATTATTCGCTCAGGGACCTCTTCAGAGACGAACAGCGGAAGATACTGGACACGGTGATACAGTCCACCCTCGATGAGTTCGAGGCGTCTTACAGGCGCATGTACGGAAACAGCCGGATACTGATGAGTTTTCTCCGGGAGACGGAGGTGCCTGTCCCGCACGCTTTTTATACGGCTGCGGAGTTTACGATCAACCTCGACATCAGGAAGGCGCTGACCGGGTCCCCCCTTGACGTCGGCAGGGTGCGGCAGATCATCGGCGATATCGAAAGGTGGAATGTGGCGCTGGAAAAGGTCGACCTCGAGTTTGCGGCAAGGCAAAGAGTGGAGAAGATGATGCGCGACCTCCTTGGAAATCCTTCCGATTCCGCCTGCCTGGAGGATATCCTGGAGTTGGTAGAACTGCTGGAGTCCCTGCCGCTGGAACTGAACTTATGGGAGACGCAGAACATTTTTTATAAGATCGCGAAGTGCTGCTACGGTAAGATAGCCGGGGAGGCTGCTGCCGGCAACCCTGACGCGGCACGGTGGGTAGAGGCCTTCAGTCGCCTGGGCGGGAAGCTGACTTTTAACGTTCCGGTACTGATTAGGGGATAGGAGCAGCATGGAAGAAAACCATGTGACGCCGCGAATACCGGTGGCGACATACAGACTGCAATTTAACGCCTCTTTCCGGTTCCGGGACGCAAGGGCTATTATAGCTTACCTGAGTGACCTGGGCGTTACTGACATCTATGCGTCCCCCTATCTGAAGGCCAACAGGGGAAGTCTGCATGGCTATGACATCGTCGACCACAATTCTCTGAACCCGGATGTGGGGACTGAAGAAGAATACGAGGAATATGCCGCGGAGCTCAGGAAGTACGGAATGGGACAGATTCTCGATATCGTGCCTAACCACATGTACATCGAGAGCAGCGAGAACACGCTCTGGATGGATGTCCTCGAAAACGGCCCGAGTTCGGTTTATGCACACTTCTTCGACATAGACTGGGACCCGGTCAAGAAGGAACTGAGGAACAAGGTGCTGCTTCCCGTCCTGGGCGACCAGTACGGAAAGGTGCTCGATAACCAGGAACTCCTGCTTTCTTTTGAGGAAGGGTCTTTTTCCCTCCATTATTACGATCATAAATTCCCGGTCGTCCCGAGGACCTACATTACTCTGCTGGAACACCGCATCGATATGCTCGAAGAACGCCTTACGGGGGAAAATCCTGACCTCGTTGAACTTCTGAGTATAATCACCGCCCTGAATCACCTTCCACCATATACAGAGATGTCCCCGGATCTGGTTACGGAAAGACACAGAGAGAAGGAGATCATAAAAAAGAGGCTCTGGACGCTTTACAGGGGAGCGGCTCCTGTCAGGGAGCACATAGATGAAAACGTCCGCATATTCAACGGGACCAGGGGAGACCCCAGGACCTTCGATCTCCTCGACGGACTCCTGGATATGCAGGTTTACCGTCTCTCATACTGGCGGGTGGCAACGGAGGAGATCAACTACCGCAGGTTCTTCGATATCAACCACCTTGCCGCGATCAGGATGGAAGACCCCGGGGTATTCAGGGAAACGCACAGGCTGGTCATGAAACTGATCGGAAGGAGGGAGGTTGCCGGTCTGCGCGTGGATCACCCCGACGGTCTTTACGACCCTTCGGAATACTTTCACCGGCTTCAGCTGAGCTGTTTTTCCCAGCTAAGGCCCGGGCGCCCGGAAAGTGCGGTCGATGGAGCACCCATTGCAGGTTCCCCGGAACTGGAACGGGAGATCCTGGGGCTCTATAATGAATCGTTTCCCGCCGGCTCAGGGCACAAACCCTTTTATATCGTCGGCGAGAAGATACTGCTCAAGGGCGAAAGGATGCCCGAGGAGTGGCCCATTTTCAGCACCACCGGCTATGTCTTTCTGAACTCCGTGAACGGTGTCTTCGTGGAAACGCGGAGTGCCAGGGCTTTCGACAACCTCTATAAGAAATTCTCGCGGCTGAACCTGAACTACCAGGATGTTGTTTATGAGAAAAAGAAGCTTATCATGGAAGTTGCCATGTCGGGCGAGGTGAATACCCTGGGACACTACCTCAACCGCGTCTCGGAGAAGGACCGGCACACGAGGGACTTCACGCTCAACAGTCTTACTCACGCCATTCTTGAGGTGATCGCCTATTTCCCGGTGTACAGGACCTACATAAACTCTTATGACGTGGCAGACAGGGACCGACAGTACATAGAGATGGCGGTCTCGAAGGCGAAACGCAATAACCCCGCAATAAGCGGGTCGATCTTCGATTTCCTCAGGGATATACTTCTGATAAGGTTTCCCGAAAGCATTGACGAAGAGGACAAGAAAGAGTGGCTGGATTTCGTGATGAGGTTCCAGCAGATAACGGGGCCGGTGATGGCAAGTGGGGGGAGCTCCGGACAGGTTCGGGACACCCCTCGAGACCTTCCACGGGCAGAACATAGAGAGGATGAAATCCTGGCCGCACGCCCTCATAGCCACATCGACGCACGATACCAAGAGGAGCGAAGACGTCAGGTCGAGGATCAATGTCCTGTCCGAAATCCCCGCTGAATGGCGGACGCATCTGGCCCTCTGGAGACGACTGAACAGAAAGAAACGGCTGCTGGTGGACGGGCAGTTCGCGCCGGACCGCAACGAGGAGTACCTGTTATATCAGACGCTCGTCGGAGCATGGCCAGTGGGGGAGATGGACGAGACGGGCCACTCCTGGTTCGGGGACAGGATCAAGGGGTACATGCTGAAGGCAATACGCGAGGCAAAGGTCAACACGAGCTGGATAAACCCGAATACCATTTACGAAGACGCGGTGATGATCTTCGTCGAATCCGTGCTGAGCAGTGCACCGGGGAACCAGTTTCTGAGGGAGTTCGTTCCTTTCCAGAGGAAGATATCACACTTCGGCATGTTCAATTCATTATCTCAGACTCTCCTCAAGATCACCTGTCCGGGTGTGCCCGACTTCTACCAGGGGACGGAGATGTGGGACTTCAGTCTTGTCGATCCGGACAACCGGAGGCCCGTGGACTACAGGCTGAGGGCGGAAATGCTCCGTCGTCTCAGGGAACGTGAAGTGCAGACACCCGGTCATGTGCTCGCAAGAGAACTGACTCTTAACAAGGGGACGGGGGAGATAAAGCTCTACCTGACTTATAAAGCCCTCGGTTACCGTAAGGCCAACAGGGAACTCTTCGGGGAAGGTGAGTACATGCCGCTGGAGACAGGGGGTGACGCCGCCGATCACATCTGTGCTTTGGCAAGACGTCTGGGAAACAGGGAAGCTCTTGTGATTGTCCCGCGTTTCCTAATAAGGCTTGTCCCCGAGGAGGACCGGCTGCCCTGTGGGGCGGAGGCATGGGGGGATTCCACGGTCATTGTGCCCCATGCCGAAGAGGGGTGGAGATACCGGAATGTATTTACCTCCGAGACGATCACGGTGACGCAGAAGAAGGGGGCGCTCTGCCTGTATGCCGGAGAAGTTTTCGCCAATTCACCGGTGGCGCTTCTGGAAAGGGCGGAATGAGGATAACCGGACTGCCTCCCTTCTTCCTCGCAGCTCTGTGTCCCGGTGTCTCTGTGGTGAATCGGTCTTGCTGGTTCTCTTGTGTCACCATTCTCATCTTTACCCTGGCGTAGCAAAGCAGCACGGAAGGAACATCGAAAAAGTCTTGTAATGACGACATGATCTATCCATCTTCCACATAAATGAGGACCCACCGGTTAGTGACTTTCGGAAGATGGCCGGCAGACCCCTCTCCAGGGCTTTAAGGTGTCGCTGCAAGACATTTTTCGCTGCCCCTTCCGCGCTTTTCAGAGAATCTCATGCAACAATAGGGCTTACGCAACGTCAGGGTTGCATCGGAAAGTCTCGTAGTGTAAGATTTAGTATTATCGAATTCCCGATGGCCGGAATCCTGATGCAAATAAACGGAAGCGGTCAGACTCATCATTCAATCCCGGTGGAGGTATATCATGAGGCATCCTAAAATTCTCGCATTCGTGCTCGCCGGGGGCAAGGGGGAGCGGCTTTTTCCGCTAACATCGTTCCGTTCGAAACCCTCGGTCCCCTTCGGAGGAAGATACAGGATAGCGGATTTTGTCCTGAGCAATCTCGTCAATTCCCGGATTTTCTCCATCTATCTTCTCGTCCAGTACAAATCCCAGTCCCTCATCGGACACGTGAGGAGGAACTGGGCGCTTTCGTCTGTTATGGGAGACCATTTCGTGACCGTCGTGCCGCCCCAGATGCGAACGGGGACGGAGTGGTTTCAGGGGACTGCCGACGCTGTGTTTCAGAACATGAACCTCGTGCGCGAGCACGACCCGCAGCTGCTCATTATATTCGGCGCCGATCACGTTTACAGGATGGACATCCGCCAGATGATAGATTTTCATCTCGCGAGAGAGGCCGTAGTCTCGGTCGCGGCCCGTCCGGTACCCATCGAGCAGGCGTCGGCCTTCGGCGTAATAGCTGCGGACGCTGAAAACAGGATAATCGGATTCCAGGAGAAGCCCAAGAAGCCGACACCGATGCCGGACGACCCCACAAGGGCATATGTTTCCATGGGCAATTACATATTCAACCGTGATATTCTGTCGGCGGAACTCGGGAAGGCCCAGAGGAAAAAGGAGCATGACTTCGGCGCACAT
This sequence comes from Candidatus Sulfobium sp., assembly GCA_037381085.1. GTDB lineage: Bacteria > Nitrospirota > Thermodesulfovibrionia > Thermodesulfovibrionales > UBA6898 > JARRRD01. Next base: position 10,003 of record JARRRD010000026.1, on the reverse strand, counting down.
GTCATTCCGGGGCTTGTAAGAACCGGAAAGGTCTTTGCCTACGACTTCGCCACGAACGTCATCCCGGGGACGCTGCCTTACGAGGAGAAGGGTTACTGGAGGGACGTCGGTACCATAGCCGCTTTTTATGAGGCCCACATGGACATGCTCGGCGAAAAGCCTAGCTTTGAACTGGACAACAAATTGTGGCCGATACATCCTTCGGGATATGAGGGGCCGGCCACGAAGATTTTGAGGGGAGACGTCAGAAACAGCATTATCGCCGAGGGGGGCGTCATACACAAGGCCCGGATCCGGAACTCGGTGATCCGGAGCGGAGTGGTAATGGAAGACGGCGTTAGCGTCGAGGACTGCATAATCATGGACAGGGTTGTGCTCAAAAAGGGCAGCAGGCTCAAGAAGGTGATAGTAGATAAGGTGAACGTTATCGACGAAGGCGTGGAGATCGGCTTTGCCCCCGATAAGGACCGCTTCCGCTGTCATATCGACGGCTCGGGCATAGCGATCATTCCCAGGGCAGGAACGGTGAGCGGCGGGAAGAAGTAACCCGGAAAGGCGGAAATTTATAAAAAAGACCGATATTATGTCCAGCGTTGTTTTGAGAAAGGATATCCACGAAAAGATTGATCAAATAGCAAAGGCCGATATACTGGTGGGGATACCGAGCTTCAACAACGCCAGGACTATAGGCCATGTGGTGAAGGCGGTCCAGGCCGGCTTTGTGAAATATTTCCCCAGGAAGAAGTGCGTGTTAGTTAATTCTGACGGGGGATCCACGGACGGGACCATGGAAACGGTTCAGAATACGGCGTTGGAAGACACCCAGTCGATCCTCCTCTCGCACAGAAAAGAGAAGGCGCTTACGATCGCCACGCCTTATCACGGCATACCGGGCAAGGGGAGCGCTTTCAGGACGATCTTCGAGATCGCCGAGATGCTGGACGTCAAGGCCTGCGCGGTGGTCGACTCCGACCTTAGAAGCATTACACCGGAATGGATAGAACTCCTTATTAAACCCATTCTTGAAAACAGGCTGGACTACGTCGCCCCGCTCTATCACAGGCATAAGTATGACGGGACGATCACGAACAGCATCATATACCCGATAACCAGGGCCCTTTACGGAAAACGGGTCAGACAGCCCATCGGCGGGGACTTCGGCTTTTCTGGCGACCTGGCCAGGTTTTATCTAACCAAAGACGTATGGGAGACGGACGTCGCCAGGTACGGGATAGACATCTGGATGACGACCACGGCCATCGCCAACAATTTCAGGGTCTGCCAGTCTTTCCTCGGGGCGAAGATCCATGACCCCAAGGACCCCGGCGCAGACCTTAGCGCCATGCTCTTCCAGGTGGTAGGGGCGACCTTCGACCTTATGGAGACATACGCCGATATGTGGAGCAGGGTGCAAGGGTCCGAGAGTGTCCCTGTCTTCGGTTTCGAATACGCAGTCGGGGTGGAACCGGTATCGGTAAACGTCGAGAGGATGATTGACAAATTCAGACTCGGTGTGCACGAACTGGCGGACATCTGGAAAGAGGTCCTGCCTGACGACATCCTCGAATTCCTGAGGAATGTCGGGAGCCTGCCCAAGGAGCAGTTCCGCATCCCCGATGAAATATGGGTGGCGATTATTTTCAGCTTCGCCGCCGCGGCTCACAAAAAAACGATCAACAAGGAACATCTCCTGAAGTCGCTTACACCTCTTTATATCGGCCGGACCGCATCCTTCGTGCTGGAGACGTGGGGGAGCGACGCCCAGGAGGTTGAAGACAAGATCGAAAGGTTATGCGCGGCTTTTGAAAATAGAAAGTCGTTTCTCCGGGAAGTATGGAACTTCGTAAAATGAACAGGAGGGCCGCATGAATATATTCCAGAAACTTATCACACAGCCGGTGGAGGAATTTATCTACAAGGTGATCCAGTTTCTTCCCAGTCTCTTCTCTTCCATTTTTCTACTGATCATAGGTATGGTCGTGGCGTGGATCATGAAGACCGTCCTCGCCAGACTGTTCAGGTTCCTCAAACTCGACGAGGTCTCTGAGAGGTCGGGCATCAGCAAAGTCATAGCAAGAGGGGGTATACGGGAACCTTTTTCCACTCTCCTGGCACGGTTCGTCGGCTGGGTGATCGTCCTTGCCTTTGTTATCATCGCCCTTAATGCCCTGAATGTACTTGCGATAGAGAGACTGTTCGAAAAGTTCTTTCTCTATCTCCCCAACGTGTTTGTCGCCCTCCTCATCGTCATTTTTGGGGCGATCCTCGGCAACTTTTTCGGGCGCGCGGCCCTTATCGCATCTGTCAATGCGGGCTTGAAGATATCAGGTTTGATTGGTAAAGGGGTCAAGCTAGCCATATTTCTCTTTTCCATTTCGATAGCCCTGGAACAGCTGGGCATAGGCAAGGACACGGTGATCATTTCCTTTTCGATCATCTTCGGCGGCATCGTCTTTGCCCTTTCCCTGGCCTTCGGCCTGGGCGGAAAGGACATCGCAAAAGATTACCTTGAAAAGAGAATCAGGGGCGAGGAGCAAAAGGACGAGATCAGCCATCTGTGAGTCTTGCCTTAGAAAAATTGTAATAGTCTGCCGCAGTGACGCGGAGGTCAGGTTTAATTGTGTTTTCCGTTGAGAGGCCGGGGAGCAAAAGAGTTCTCCTTATGGCTGCTTACTTATCTCTGCCCCGTCACAGGGTAAATATATATAAGACGCTCTCTGTGGTGAAATGCATGCTGGTGCCGGCTTACCGGTCCATAAGGAGGATATATGAAAGTCGGGTTTATCGGTCTGGGCATAATGGGAAGCCGCATGGCAGGGAACCTGCTAAAGAAGGGCCACGAACTTGTGGTCTATAACAGGACGAGGGAGAAGGCGGGGCCATTGGTTGACCGGGGCGCTGTCCGTGCGGAAACTCCCGCCGGGGTTGCAGAGCAGGTCCCGGTTGTCATCACCATGCTTACGGACCCGCCTGCGGTGGCGGCTGTTGCTCTTGGCGAGGATGGTTTTCTTGGCAGGCTAGGCAAAGGCTCCCTCTGGGTCGACTGCAGTACGGTGAATCCCTCCTTTTCCAGGGAAATGGCCGATGAGTGTGCGAAGATAGGGGTGCGGTTCGTCGATGCGCCTCTTACCGGATCAAAGATACCTGCCGAAACGGGACAGCTCATCTTCTTTGTCGGCGGCGAAAAGGACGATGTCGAATTCTCGATGCCTCTCCTCGAAGCCATGGGCAAGGCGGTTTTTCCGGTCGGCGGACACGGTATGGGTACGGCCATGAAGATGGTGAACAACCTTCTTCTGGCCGGAGCAATAGCAGCGTTTTCCGAGGGTATGGTGCTCGGGGAGGAGCTTGGCATATCCCGCAAAGTGCTGTTCGATGCTCTCCTCGCATCTCCCGTGGCCGCACCCATCCTGGCCCTCAAGAAACCCATGATCGAGGCCGGGAACTTCGAGGCCCATTTCCCTCTCAGGTTGATGCACAAGGACCTTCACCTCGCGTCGGTGACGGCCTATGAATGCGGGGTGGCGATGCCATCCTCCAACGCCGCCAGGGAGACATTCGCCCTTGCCTTGCGCTATGGATTGGGGGAACAGGATTTTGCGGCCCTCTACCAATATCTTAAACAATCGCCGTAGGGCCGGACTGAAAGACAAAGTAGATATAAGTTCATATGATGGAATCCATGAACAGATATATTCGTTTTGGAAGATACCTGGTGGAGAAGGGGCCTGTAAATGCGCTGGATGTGCTCAGGGCAAGGTTGCTTCAGCGGAAGAACAACCGTAAAATGGGGAGCTTGCTCAGGGAAAAGGCTGGCTGACAGACGATGAAATCCTGGCAATACTGGTAATACAGGAAGAGAACGGCGATAGATTCGGCGAGAGTGCGGTAAGGCTTCTAAAGGAGCAGGGCGACACCTATATGTTATTTGGCGAAGCGCTGGTGAAGATAGGGGACATCTCGGAAGAGAAAATGATGTAGCAACTGAAAGAGCATGAGAAACTGAAATTCCTCGCTTTCAGTGCGGTCAGTAAGAAGGAATGAGTTTACTGCAGAGCGAAGATCGGCAAATTCTCATCCCCGCCGGACACTCCACTTTTAAACGGAAACTTGACATTTCTGAGAGAGAAAATTAATCTATTTTAGCTTGACTGTCTGCAATGCTAATCAGTCCTGAAGAATCTTAATGCAATGACGGGAAATAAAGCCGGGATTCAATCAGATCCGGAGCTTTTCAGGGATCTGATCAATAAATCAAATGACGCCATCTTCGTTGTTGATCCCCCGACCGGACTCTTTATCTTTGTTAACGACAAGGCGTGCGCGGCTTTAGGATATGACAGTCGGGAACTCCTTGGAATGGGCGTAACGGACATTGAAACATCCTTCCCGCATGATTTCTCATGGCAAATACATGTAAATGAATTGCGGCAGAAGGGTTCCCTTATATTTGAAGGCATGCATAAACGGAGGAACGGCACCGCCTTCCCGGTTGAAGCAAACATCAGCTATGTGACGCTGGACACAAGAGAGTATCTGGTGACCATAGTGCGCGACATCACCGAGCGCAAGCGGGCCGAGAGGGAGATCTCCGAGCGCGGTGCCCTGGTGCGGCAGATTATGGATACCGCGAGTGTCGGGATCAACCTGGTGGACAAGAGAGGCCGTATCACCCACGCCAACAGGTGCATGGCCGAGATGTTCGGATGCACAGTAGAGGAGCTTGTCGGGAGTGAATATATAGAGCACGTTCACCCCTTCGAGCGGGAGGCAGGCAGACGGTCCATGCTTTCCCTGCTGGCAAGTTCGATACCTTCCGTGGACCTCGAACGCCGCTACGTGAGAAAGGACGGCACGGAGTTTCTGGGTCACCTGTCGGGCAGGCGTTTCCATGACGCCCAGGGCAAAGAACTCGGACTCATCGGCGTAATCACGGATATCACCGAACGCAAACGGGCCGAGGAGGCACTGGCCGAAAGCGAGGCAAATTATCGCAGACTGTTCGATTCGTCGACGGACGGTATTTTCATCCTCGACCTTGACGGTAACTTCATCGATGCCAACAGGACTGCATACGAACGGCTGGGGTATAAGCGGGAAGAGATCCTTGCCATGAACATCAGCGAGATGGACCATCCGAGCTTTTCCTCGCGGGTCCCGGAGCGGCTCAGGCAGATCCGGGAGCACGGTGTTGTAGTATTCGAATCGGGTCATCTTCGGAAAAACGGTTCGCTTATGCCGGTTGAGGTAAACTCCCGGTTGCTGGAATACGGGGGAAAGCAGGTTTTTTCCAGCGTTGTCCGGGACATTAGCGAGCGAAAGCGTGCGGAGGAGGCCTTGCACCTTAGCCGATTCACGGTGGACAACGTAGCCGACGCCGTCTACTGGATGGACTCGAAGGCGCGCATCGTCGACGTGAACGAGACTGCATGCAGCATGCTGGGCTATACCCGCGAGGAGTTGCTCAATCTCACCGTTTTCGACATCGATCCGGACTTTACGGAGGACAGATGGGCAGGAGAGTGGGAGGCGCTCAAGGCTGAAGGCAAGCGGACCGTCGAGACCAGACATCGTGCGAAAGATGGACGAATTATACCCGTGGAGATCATGGCCAACTACCTCAGTTTCGCCGGCAAGGAAATCGACTGTGCATTTGCCCGTGATATCACCCAGCGCAAGCTGGAGGAAGAGAATATGCTCAAGACCCAGAAACTTGAGTCCCTCGGAATCCTTGCCGGGGGCATCGCCCATGACTTCAACAATATACTTACCGCCATTCTCGGGAACATTTCCCTGGCCAGGATGAACATTAGACCTGACGAGCCCGGATATGAGCGGCTGGAGGAAGCAGAGAGGGCGTCCTATCAGGCAAGGGAGCTTACTAGGCAGTTGCTTACTTTTGCAAAAGGGGGGGCACCCGTAAAAAATACTTTGTCGGCAGAGCAGTTGATCAGGGACTACGTCGGCTTTGCGGTGAGAGGCAGCAACGTCAGGTGCGACTTTGGCTTCGGGGAAGGTCTTTGGCCCGTTGATGTTGATGAAGGACAGATGGGACAAGTCTTCAATAATCTCGTGATTAACGCCTGCCAGGCAATGCCCGGAGGGGGAACTATAAAGATTGACGCACGGAATGTCGATGTGGGACCGAAAAATGGTATGCCACTGCCGGAAGGAAAGTATGTGAGGATAAGCGTTGAAGACCGGGGCACGGGCATTAGCGGGGAGCATCTGCAGAGAATCTTCGACCCTTATTTTACAACGAAGCAGGATGGCAGCGGACTGGGGCTTTCAATAGTCTATTCAGTAATAAGAAACCACAATGGTCGCATCACCGTGAAGTCCGATCCTGGAGTCGGAACGGTCTTTACAATGTATCTCCCCGCCTCGCAGGAAAAGATTGTCGAGAAGAACTTAAAGGGAGAGGGTTGTATTCCGGGCAGAGGCAGGGTTCTGCTGATGGACGATGAAGAAATCGTAAGGAGAGTTTCCGGCGAGATACTGAAGGCAATGGGGTACGAGGTCGAGTTTGCCTCAGACGGTGCGGAAGCAATAAGGCTGTACAAAACGGCCATGGCGTCATCGAACCCCTTTGATGCCGTAATCATGGATTTGACCGTTCCCGGTGGGATGGGGGGAAAAGAAGCGATAGGGAAGCTCCATGAAGTGGATCCCGATGTAAAAGCGATTGTCTCAAGCGGATATTCCCAGGACCCGATTATGGCAAATTACAGGGAATACGGTTTCTGTGAAGTCATTGCAAAACCTTTCAGCAGCATAGAACTCGGCCGGATAATGCATGAGGTAATTGTGAAGTCGTAGAATAGGAGGCTTGCGCAAAATCTGTCATTTGCCAAAAGAGGGCGGAGTTCCCGACGTTTTTTGGCAGTGTTCGTCCTCCAGCCCTGTTATTTTCCTGAAAAAAGGGCTATAATCAGGCACGTTGTATGCATGTCCAAGATTGCAACCTTTAAGCGAAAGGTGGTTTTCTGGCTGACCACCGGGCGGGAAGAAGAAGTCATGGGAGGATGAGACCATGAAGACATCGAGCAAGAGGGAAAGGCTGTCGAGTCGCCGGGGAATTCTCGCCAATTTTCAGTTCTACGTCGACGAAGACACCACGAAGATCTGCGAAGGCGTCACCCTTAACATTTCCGACCGTGGTTTCGGTTTTCTGACCGAGGCGGAAATCAGGAAGGGGCAGACCATAACGGTCACAAGACACGCTTTGCATGGCTTCTCCTCTTCAAAGGCAAAGGTCGTGTGGGTGAGTAAAGGTCCCAACTGCATGGAGGCGGGGGCGGAATTTCAACCGGGCAACTGACTCTCACTTTATTCGCATCTTTTGCAAGTGGGCAGTCCATCGTTACCAGGTAAAAAAGGAGGGCAGGAGGCCTGTTCAGCGCCTGCCCCCCAAAATATAACATGTTTAAAATATGCCTTTTTCCTTCCAGTAAGCCCTGATTTTGTTCTTCAAAGATTCCGGAAGCGGGACATAGATCAGTTCTTTCGCCTTTGCATCACCGTGTTTGAAAGACCAGTTATAGAACTTGACGGTTCTCATGTCGGAATCCTTCTTCTCCTTGGCGAGAAGAATGAATGTGGCGCCTGCGATGGGCCAGGCGTCTTTACCGGGGGCGTTGACAAGCCAGAGATGGAAATCCTGCTTCGGGTCGAAATTTGCCGTCGCTGCCGCATTTTCGAAGGTAGCAAAACTGGGGGCTACAAAATTGCCCGCAGGATTTTTCAGGAGGACGTAGGCGAGCTTGTTCTGGATGGCATATGCGAACTCAACATAGCCAATGGAGTCTGCAGCCCTTCTGGTGTAGTTGGCCACGCCTTCGTTCCCCTTGCCGCCGATGCCGGTGGGCCAGCTCACGGCCGTTCCCGCCCCTACTTTCTCTTTCCACGCAGGGCAGGCAGCGCTCAGGTAATGGGTGAAGATTGCCGTTGTCCCTGATCCGTCTGACCTGTGGACAACGGTTATCTTATGGTGGGGCAGCCCCATCCCGGGATTTAGTGACTTGATTTCCCGGGCATCCCAGTACCGCACTTCGCCAAGGTATATCTTGCAGACCGCGTCCCCGTCAAGCTTCATCTTTCCAGCTCTTACACCTGGTATATTGACGACGGGGACCACGCCGCCCATGACGGCGGGGAACTGCCAAAGCCTGGCCTTCTCCAGATGCTCGGGAGTAAGGGGCGCATCAGACGCGCCGAAGTCCACCGTCCGCTCCGTGATCTGCCTGATGCCGCCGCCCGATCCTATGGACTGGTAGTTCAGTTTAACGCCGGTGTCCTTGTTGTAGGCATACGCCCACGCAGAATATACCGGATAGGGGAAAGTGGCGCCCGCTCCGTTCAGCATCTCGGCGGCTCCCGCCGGCGAAAAGCAAAGCGCTGTAAACAAGACTGCCATTATTGCAACAAGTTTCTTCATATCTTCTCCTTTCTCTATCTTATCTTTGGATTTTGTTTTGGGCACAGGCCCCACAGGCGACATCCGAACTATTCCTTAATTCCCTGGCCTCACCTCCCCCGATAAAGTTACACGGATTGCGATGAAGATCGGCAACGCAGTCCGTCATGACCTGGCCCGACTCTGAATGGCCGGCAATACGATCTCTTCCTTCAGGGCAGCAACATAGAGGATGCACACTTCATAATGCCGGCTCATGCACAACTTTGTTGAGAAGCCCTCCATGTCTTTCACAAATTCATCGACGGCTCCACAATGTGCTCCACCCCTTGTTCCCCTCATATAGGGGCATATGACATTTGTGGTTCGACCCATTGTCGTTTCCTTCCCTAAACACTATAGCAGCTTGTTTATTACAGGCCTATTAGAGAAATATTACAAATGTATTAAGATTTACTGACGTATTCCCGGCTTCCCCGGAGCCGCTATGTCAGTTCACTGAGGTGTAGAACCGGGCGGGCAACGGTCGCTATAAATCCGCATTGGCGTAATATCCGATCCCTCTTCTCGTCTTTATGTATTCGGGGCTTGCAGGATCGTCCTCAATCTGTGTGCGCAGCCTCCTGATGTGGACGTCAACCGTCCTCGGCTCGACGTAGCCGCCGTCTTTCCACACTGCATTGAGAAGCTGGTCACGATTAAAGACCTTGCCCTTGTTTTCGACGAGATGGGACAGGAGCCGGAACTCGGTAGAGCTGAGATTCAGGAAAGCCCCTCCTTTTGTTACGGTATAGGCCGAAAGATCGATGACAAGATCACCGAGGCGTATTATCGCCTCTTTTTCCCCCTTCGGCGCCTTCTCCGCTCTTGCCCCTGATCTTCTCATAACGGCTCTCACGCGGGCGAGCAATTCCCTCGGGCCGAAAGGTTTGGTGACGTAGTCGTCGGCCCCCATCTCAAGGCCGAGGACCTTGTCGAGCTCTTCGGTCTTGGCGGTGAGCATGATGATCGGCACGGAAGCGGTCGTCGGATCGTTCCTGACAATTCTGCAGAGTTCCATGCCCTGCAGTCCGGGGAGCATAAGGTCGAGGACTACAAGGTCGAATTTCTCTTTCCTGATCCTTCCAAGGGCCTCTTCGCCGTCAGGCGCAGAGGCAACATCATATCCCTCCTTGCTGAGATTGTAGGTGCAGAGTTCAACAATGTCCGGCTCATCGTCGACAACGAGGATCCTCTTGCCTTTCATGATTTAGATATAACATGTGAGCCAGTCGGTGTGCAATAGACATCGGGTGATTTAACTCAAGTTTAACGGAAGTTTAACGCGACTGTAACGTTGTCGAACCTGGCATGACCGATCATAAGTCAGCCTGATGAAATGTCGGATTTGACTGATTACCCGCAAAACATAGAGGGTCTCGGAAATGAGTATTACTGGTTGCAATACGTTCTAATCAGTCAAGACATACAAGATGAAAGACCTGAATCCATCGACCTGTCCCTCTCAAAGTTATGTCGTCTTTGAGAGGGATATTCTATTACACTTTTATCACACCGTTGGTCAAGGGGAGGCTAATAGACCTCAAG
>JARRRD010000025.1:0-18037 GCA_037381085.1 Candidatus Sulfobium sp. | reverse complement strand
CGCGAGACCGTCGAGTCTGTGAAGAGGCAGGAGGGCAAGGTCTTTATCGGAGACATCAACCGGAACCTCTCGGAATATCTCCGGAGCGAGATCGTGCCTGACATCTATTTCAGGATCGGTGAGACGGTCTTCCATTTCCTGATAGACGAATTCCAGGACACCTCGCCGGTGCAGTGGAGGAACCTCTTTCCCCTCATTGAGAATTCACTTGCCCAGAAGGGCAGCGCCTTTGTCGTGGGCGATACCAAACAGGCGATTTACGGGTTCCGCAATGCCGACTACACCATAATGAAAAAGTGCGAAAGTGAAAACCCCTTCCCTTCGGCAGAGCATATTATCAGGGAACTGGAGACGAATTACAGGAGTCTCCACAGGATCCTCGAGTTCAACGAGAGGATATTCAAGGAAATCGTCGCCGCCAACGACGAGTACAACGCTGCGGGCGAAAGAAGCGGGCTTACAGGCTATGTACAGAAGGTGAGAGACGGCAGGGAGAGTCCGGGGTATTCGGAGGTGGTAATCCTCCAAAGAGATGACGAAGACCCGCCGGAGAGAAAGAAAGTGGGGGAGCTCATCGAGGAGCTTGGACGCCGCGGATACAGTTACGGCGATATCGCCGTCCTCACGGCAAGAAACGAAGGTGCGATCAGGATCACCGGCTGGCTTAATGAGAAGGACATTCCCTTTATTTCGTACAGCAGCCTCGACATAAGGAGGAGAAAGGTCACGGGGGAGATTGTTTCGCTTCTGAATTTTCTCGATTCCCCGACGGACGACCTTTCCTTTGCGTCATTCATTTTGGGTGAGATCTTCGGACGTGTGTTACTTCGCAGGGGCGGGGGAGACAGGCGGCAGCTGAGTGAGGTCATCTTCAGAAACAGGGGAAGAAGACCTCTTTACAAGGCCTTCCGGAATGACTTCGAAGATCTCTGGGGCGAATACTTTTCAGAGCTCTTCAGGTCGGCGGGATATTTGCCGCTCTATGATATTGTTTCCGAGGCCTTCAACGTCTTCTCTGTCTTCGATCTGATCGCCGGGGAGGAGGCAGCTCTTGTAAAGATACTCGAAGTGGTCAAGGACTTCGAAGGAGAGGGGCATAACAGTCTGCGGGATTTTCTTGCCTTTGCCGGCGATGAGAGCAGCGAGCAGGAATGGAACATGGAGGTCCCCAAGGGGGAAAACGCAGTGAAGGTGATGACCGTCCACAAGGCAAAAGGTCTGGAGTTCCCGGTGGTGATCGTTCTCCTTTATGAGGAAGGCAAAAGGGGTTTCGATTATATCGTGCAGGAGGACGACGAGGGCGTGCGTTTACTGAAGATCAACAAGGAGACCATGGGAAGCGACCCTGTTTTTGAGGAGCTTTACGGGAACGCCGTCCTCAGGGAGAAGGTGAACAGGCTGAACAGCATGTATGTCGGTTTTACCAGGCCGGGAGAAGAGCTTTACGTAATAGGTGTGAAGGGAACCGGGAAAGGGTATCCCTTCGACATCCTCGGAGAACAGGTCTTTCCGCCTTCTCCCAAGCCTGAAGGAAAGCAGGCCGTCGCCCCGGAAAAACCGGGACAGTTCGCGATCTGCCACCGCCACATACGGACAGAGTTTCCGGCGGGACCCGATGAAATGATAAGTATCGAAGAACGCAGGAGGGGAGAGTTCATTCATCGCGTGTTCTCCTTTGTAGAGTACGCCGCCGACGGTTTCGAGGGGCGTCTTGCCGCGATAGTGAAGAGGGTGAGGGAAGAGACGGGAGTCCTTTACAATGATGAAGAGATCGAAGAGGTTGTCCTGGCAGCGGTCGAGCATGACGAACTGCGGGAGTTCTTTATCCGGAGGGCCGGCAGGGAAGTGAAGACGGAACAGGAATTCGCCGACAGGGGTGGCAATCTCTTCAGAATGGACCGCGTAGTGCTGGACGAGGCGAGAGTGACGGTTATTGATTATAAGACAGGTCATGACCGGACTGCACGTGATAAACACAGTGCACAGGTCAGATCCTATATGCGGATACTGGGCAGTATCTATCCCGGAAAGAGAGTGGAGGGCATAATAGCCTATATCGATCTGCGGGAGATCGCGAGGCTGGCATGAAGACGCTCCTGCTATCACCTGCAGAAGACCTCATAGAGGAAGTTATCCGCCATCTTGAAGGTACGGGCCGGGACTATTCAGCTGAAATGGTGGTCTTCCCCGGCAAGAGACCGTCGCATTTTCTGAGGAAGTCCCTTGCCGGGAAAATCGGCGACAGCTTTATCCCGCCGGCGGTCTTTTCGATGGACGAATTCATCGATCACCTGAGTGAAAAACTTATCGGGGGGAGGAGGATCGAGACCATAGACGCCGTCTCCATTCTGTATGACATTCACAGGAGACTGAAGGATCCCCTCGGAGGCTCCGGCTTCATGACGCCCGACAGCTTTTTCCCTTTGGGCCTTAAGATTTACCGGGACATCGAGGAGCTGTACATCGAAGGCGTCAGCGTCCGCAGCGTGGAGGAGGTGCGCCACTATTCGGATGAGGCGATACCGGAACAGTCGGTCAAGAGGCTCCAGTCACTCGCTTTCTTCTATGAGGAATTCTACCGGCATGCCGAGGGCGAAGGGTTTTCGACCAGGTCTCTGAGGTACCGAAGTGTGGCTGAAAGGATTGAAGGCCTCACACCCGCGTCTGTCCGTAGGATGATATTTGCCGGATTCCATGCCTTGACCGGGGCAGAGAAGATCCTCTTCACAAAACTGGGTGCTTCCGGTAACACCACCTTCCTCTTTCAGGACGGTCCCGGCATGGTGGAAATAATCGGTCAACTCGGCATGGAGGCCGAACGCAGCGAACAGGGACCGTCCCGTCCTGAGATCAGTTTTTACGGCAGCCCCGATACCCACGGTCAGGTATATGCGTTGGGACGGATTTTCGATGCGGAGGCCGAAGGTGCTGTTGTTCGCGATGAAAGGACGGCAGTTGTTCTGCCCTCTTCGGAGACTCTTTTTCCCGTACTGCGTCAGGGCCTGCCTTTCCTGAAGGAGGCGGAGTACAACATATCCATGGGCTATCCTCTCAGGCGCACGCCTGTTTTCGGCTTTCTCAACAGCCTGATGGAGCTTGTCAACTCGATGGACGGCGATCGCGTTTATATTCCTTCTTATTTAAGGTTCATATTGCATCCATATACAAAGAACATATATTACAGGGGTAATGCGGAGTTGACCAGGATAATGTTCCATGCGCTGGAAGATGAACTCACGGGGCACAGGACGAAGACTTTCATGGCGCTCTCCGAAATAGAAGGGGACGAAAAGATTCTCCGCAGTATGGTGGAGCGTATGCCGGACGGGGAAAAAGTGACGGTGAGCGCCCTCAGGAAACATTTAAGGGCCATCCACAGGAACACCATAGAGAATTTTCTGTCCTTCGAAAATCTGAGGGATTTTGCCGTTCGCTGCACGGAACTCCTGATATATATATACAATAACAGCACAGCCCGCCTCCATCCCCTGTTCCATCCCTTTGCAGAGTCTTTTATCAAATCCCTCGATGTCATCTCCCGCTCTCTCATGAAAGAAATGGCTTTTTCCGAAAGGGCAAGTTATTTCAGCTTCTTTGGAAAGTACATAGCGACCTGTCATACCCCATTTGACGGAACCCCCGTGAAAGGACTCCAGGTGCTCGGCTTCCTTGAAACGAGGAATATCAAATTCGACAGGGTCTTTCTCCTTGACGCCAACGAGGAAACTTTGCCGGATACGAGGAAGGAAGACTCTCTTCTCCCGTTCAAGGCCCGGCGTATCCTCGGGCTGCCGACATATGTGGAGAGGGACAGGCTGGCCGCATACTATTTTGAAACGCTGACCAGAGGGGCAAAGGAAGTACATCTCTTTTTCGTCGAGAACGATAAGAAAGAGAGGTCGAGGTTTGTCGAAAAACTTCTCTGGGAAATGCAGAAGAGGGACAGGACGACGGAGACAAGAAAATATGTAAGGACGGTCCAATACAGGGTAAGGCTCAAGAACGGCGAACCGGCCGGGATCGGAAAAACGGATGAAATGGCCGAATATCTGCGTCACTTCACTTACAGCCCGACCGCCCTCGATACATACCTCTCATGTCCCCTTCAATTCTATTACAGGTATGTCCTGAGGATCGACAAGAAGGAAGGGATTTCCGGGGAGATCGAGAGGGTTGATATAGGGAAGTTCGTGCACGGCGCGATCTCGGCCTATTTCTCTGCAAGGAAGGGTCTTCCGCTGAAAGTTGAAGACCTCGCAGTTGAAGAGATGGAAAGCCTCGTGGACAGGCTTTTCGGCCTGGAATACGGAGACGATCTTTCCGGAGCGGTCTATCTCCTCAAGATGCAGGTCAGAAGGCATCTGAGGGACCTGCTCATTGGTTACTATCTGCCCCTCGCCCGGGAGGGGGCACTCGTCATTGTGGAAAGTGAAAAGAAGATCAGCGGTATGCTCGACGGTTTTATGCTCAAAGGCCGGGTCGACAGCGTGGAAAAGAGAGGCGGCAGATTATGGATAATCGATTACAAGACCGGTTCGAGTCTGAACCGGCTCAAGATAGATTTTGACAGGCTGGACCCCGCCGACAGGGGGACCTGGGGACGTGCCATCGGCAGCCTCCAGCTGCCTGTTTATCTCATGGTGTACACTCAGATGATGGGTAATGCGGCGAAAAACCCGGGGGCGATGTTTCTCCTTCTGGGCAAATCGGTAATCAGCAGGGACATCGAACTTCCTCTATTCGCTGGATCCGATCCCGGAGAGTCCATGAAAGATCTTGAGGCGATAACTGTCGGTCTGCTTAATGAGATCGCCGACCCCCTGGTCCCTTTCGGCCCGGCAGTGGACAGTAAGACCAGTTGTCCGGGATGCATTTTCCGTTATATCTGCGGCACCCAGTGGGTGTCGGGGTAGGCACTACTTGCGTATAACCCCTCCGGCCGGCTTCCAGCCGTGGGCCTTTTTTAGCGCGCGGAAGCTCTCGACAATATCACCGACCTTTACCCGGTTGAAATTTCTTATCCTGATACCGACATGCTGGCCCGGAGAGGCTGTCTGCACCGCATGGTCGCCTATATGCAGCGACTCTATCGTGCTGGAGTAAACGGGGCCCATTGCGGAGATGATGCGAAATCGCTGACCTACGGCCAGGTGGCCTTCCAGAACTTCGCACCCGGGAATGATACCCTTCCGGCCTCCCTTGAAAAGAGCAATAACTTTAGCGGAACCGGTGACCTCTTCCTCTGAAACAGGGGGGAGGATGCTTCCAGCCACAGCCTTCAGATCGGCCGTCAACGTATATATTACATCGTAGAGCCTGACCTCTACGTTGCGTTCCCTCAGCGCCTTCTCAACCCCCGGAAGCACGTCGACCTGAAAGCCGACTATCAGTCTGCCGGTTGTTTCCGCAAGGAATACGTCCGACGCGGCAATGGCGCCCAGCCCCTTCCGGATGATGCCCACATCCGCTTCAGGCACGGCAATTTCGGAAATGGCCGCTTCCGCCGCTTCCAGGCTTCCTTCGGAGTCACATTTTAGCACGACGTCGAGCTTCGGCCTTGTCTGCCGGGACGAAAGGTCACGCCGGCTCTTCCCGGTTTGCATCGCAGGACTGCGGTGATTCCGGGAATGAGTCTCCCTCTCCCTGTGTGGACGTGTCATTTACGCTGCTCCATGTTCCACAACTCTATCGGGCAACTCTGATAATAATAGTAATGCTAGCACCGAATGTAAGGTGCCGCAACAGGGAAACCTCTCTGCCACAGGTTTCCCCGCCGGATACGTTAAAATTGCAATTCCGACAAAAAGTAAATTTTTGACTTGACAAAATGCCTGTTTAGGTATAAGAATTTATTTGAGGAGAGGGAAAAGGGGATGGACAAGATCAACTGTTGGGAGTTCTATGGGTGCGGCAGACAACCGGGCGGTGGCAATGTCCGGGAACTGGGAACATGTCCTGTTGCAATCGAAAAGAAGCTTGATGGAATCCACGGAGGCACTAATGCCGGCCGGGCATGCTGGGTGGTAGGCGGAACACTCTGCAACGGCAAGATACAGCGGACATTCCTGCAAAAGTACGACGGGTGCATGGAGTGTGATTTTTATCGGAAAGTAAAGGAAGAAGAATCATCGGATTTCATGCTTTCGGCAAGCCTCTATATGAAGCTCCATTAATACCGATACCTAGGAAATAATCCGGCATTAGCTGTAACTTCTCGCAATTACCAGAAAAAGTGGAGCCGGGAATCGGACTCGAACCGACGACCTGCTGATTACGAATCAGCTGCTCTACCAACTGAGCTATCCCGGCGAACCCGGATATTTTAGCAGAAATACAAAAATATTGTGACAGCCGCGGGCCGTCATGCACGGTCATGTCAAAGTCGTGTGCAATTTGTCATTCTCGCAAGCGAAGCGCGTCGGGAATCCTTCCGAAAAGACCCTGAAGGATTCCGGACAAGCCGGAATGATAACATGAAAAAAGTGACTTATGGGGAATTCTCTTTGATGGCAAGTTGTTTCGTAGAACAATGACATGATCGTGGCCGTCATGGGCTCACAAAGGAGCATGAAAATCACCCTCCCTTTGAGGGAAACCTTCTTCCCCTTGCCCCTTGGGGGAGAGGGGTGGGTGAGGGGTATTTTCGGATCAATAGCGGATTAACCAGAGTCCGTGTGTACGGCACGAGTTTGTATACAGGCTCTGATTAACGGGCTGCCTCACCGGATTATTATGGCGAGCCGGCGGGAAAGTCCTGATCCTGCGGGTGCTCTCGCACATAGGCTTCCGGAGGCTGCAGCTATTCCGCGAGGTCTGCTTCTATGTCCAGGTTTATCCGGATCTCATTGCCTACCATGAGAGCATCTCCGGTGAGAGGCACGTTCCATTTGACATCGAAGTCCCGGCGGTCGATCGTGAGCGAGGCCGAAAATCCGATGGTCGTTTCCCCTCCTAGCGCTTCGGGGCTTTTTACCGGGCCGAAGTATTCAGCTTCCATGGTCACCGCTCGAGTAATTCCATGGATGGTCAGGTCACCCGAAATCCTGGCGCTGTTGCCGCCCGCAGTTTCTACCCCGGTACTCTTGAAGGTGATCTTCGGATACTTGGCGGCGTCAAAAAAATCCGCGCTCAAGAGATGGTCATCACGCTTCCTGATGCCTGTTGTAATGCTGGCCACCTCGATTTCCGCGGTGACGGAAGACCGGGCGGGGTCGGCCTGGTCGAACTCTACGGCGCCGGTTATATTGTTGAACTGACCCCTGACGTTTGCGACGGTCATGTGCTTTACAGAGAAGGCCGCTACAGAGTGAGCGGTGTCAATTGTCCATTTAGCCATTTGCTCCTCCTTGGTGTTCTCTACTGCCGGAGTGCTCCCCGGTATTGCCGACGTGGTGCGGGTTGCCTTTAAGAATTATATCAGCTTTTCCTCCTATTACAAGGGCAGCGGCCCGATGAAGGTCGTCAGCGATCCGCCCAACGGCCCGGTAAGCACTTGGAAAAGAAAACGCCCCTATGCTAATTTATAAAAGTGTTGCGAAAAATAATTGCTTTGCAAGGGGGCGGGAACAATGTCTGCATCACTTCGTGCATTGATGATCGAGGATTCCGAAGACGACGTCATCCTTATAAGCCGGCAGATCAAAAGCGGAGGATATAGTCTCACTTACGAACGTGTCGACAGCCGGGAGGCCATGAAGAAGGCCCTTGAGTACTGGACATGGGACGTCGTCATCTCCGACTATGTGATGCCGGGGTTCGGCGGACTGGATGCATTAAAGGTGCTCCGGGAAAGCGGACGGGACCTTCCTTTCATAATTGTCTCAGGTAAGATCGGGGAGGATATTGCCGTGGGGGCCATGAAGGCCGGGGCCCACGACTACATTCTGAAAGACAACCTGGCGAGGCTTGTCCCCGCGATTGAGCGTGAACTCAAGGATGCGGAGACGAGGCGGCAAAGGAGACTGGTCGACGAGGCCCTGAAGAGGGCCTACGAAGAACTGGAGCTTAAGGTCGCGCAGCGTACCTCCGAACTCCGGCAGGCGAACGAGGCCCTCAGGAGTGAGATCGAACAGCGCAAGGCCGCGCAGCAGGAAAGGGAAGTTCTGATACAGGAGCTCAGGCAGGCACTTGCCGAGGTGAAGACGCTGAGCGGACTTCTTCCTATCTGCTCGTCATGCAAAAATATAAGGGATGACAGCGGCTACTGGCGCCAGATAGAAGAATACATAAGGCAGCATTCGGACGCCGAATTCACGCACGGCATCTGTCCCGAGTGCGTAAAGAGACTCTATCCGGAATATTTCAAGGACCATTACACGGACAAGACCTGAGACGGCCCTGCTCCGGTGCGCCTTTTACTCAATGTTAAAGACGGCGACTTCCTTGATGCCCGGTATGTATTCCCCGACCGGCACCAGTTTTTTCCCCTCGTTCACGCAGCCGATTATGATTGTCCAGAGCTGATTGAGTTCCGTCTTTTCCCTGTCGTTCTCAGGGGTCATCCTGAGAAGTGTTCCTTCGAGTTCAATCTTCATCTGCGCCTCCTTTGTTGATAGAGTCCATTAAGTAAAAAATTACCATATCCGGAAATAATGTCAAACATTAATAGCTGCCGGAGGGGGGCTCCCTGAGCGAATGTCAGCCCTTTAAACTCCCCAATCCAGGATTATATAATTTCTGCTAAGAGGCGAGAAATATTTGCGCCAACTCCTGTTTTGCCGCTGCTGCGGAAACGGCGGGCCGTGAAAAGAAGCGCGGGAATATATTAAAATAACGGAGGCAAGACCTGTGACTTATGAGCAAATTTATCCTTTTTTATGTTCTCTACTGGCTGACGGGAAATCCTCTTCTTGCATTGCTGGTGATCGTTGCGGTCATCCTGGCCGTGGACCGTACATACCTGAGCTTCATACCTGACCCGTTTAAGGCATTGCGTGCGTCCTCGCGAATCGGGGAGCTCAGGAAGATCGTCTCGATGAATCCTCATGACGGAAGGTCCCTGAAAGAACTCGGCGTACTGCTCGTCGAGAAGGGGGATTTCGGAAAAGCGGTTGAATATTTCCGGGGCGCGGAAGCGAAGATGGCGGACGACCCCGAATTCAACTATTATTACGGCATAGCCGAGGCGAGGACCGGCGACATCAGCAAGGGGAAGGGACTTGTTGAGAAGGCCCTCCAGTCTTCGCCGGGACTCAAATACGGTGAGCCGTACCTTATGATGGCCGAGGTTTACATCGACCGCCGTGATTACCGGAATGCCCTGCCGTCGCTGGAGAAGTTTGTGGAGATACATTCTTCAAGTTCACGTGGATTTTACCGGTTAGGCCTTGTAAAGATGAAACTGGGTATGAAAGATGAGGGAGTCGCGTACCTCAGAAAGTCGATAAAGGCCTTTAAGTCGGCTCCTCTCTTCAAGCGCCGCGTGGACCGGAAGTGGGCGCTGAAGGCAAGAATTCTGATCGCAAGGGATACTTAGGGCCCGCGGGAAATTACCCCGCATTTTCACAGGCCCCTGGAACGGCAAGCGGCTCAGGATGTGGACGCCGGCACAGGTTTTTTCCGCAATTCCCTGACCGCCGCCGAAATGATGCCGACGGCTTCTTCTATTTCTTCTTCAGTATTGTCTTTTCCGAGGCTCAGCCTCACCGAAGAAAGGGCCTCTTCATCGGATAGTCCCATATGTTTCAGGACGGTTGACGGGCTGCGCCTTCCGGAATGACACGCTGATCCCGCGGAAGCGGCGACCCTGTTGCTGATCTTTTCAACGAGTTCGTCCGAATAAATTCCCGGAATTCTCACATTGAGAGTGTTGGGCAGTCTCTGTTTCCCGTGTCCGTTCAAAGCAATACCGGGAACCTCCGACATGAGTCCGTCGAGAAAGAGATCCCTTAAGCTGGCCGTATGCGAAACTCTTAATCCGATATCCCTCTTTGTGATAAGGCACGCCTTTTCAAGCCCGACTATGCTGGCGACATTTTCGGTGCCCGGCCTCAATCCTCTCTCGTGCCCTCCTCCGAAAAATATGGGATTCATCTTTGTGTCCCTCTTAACGTACAGGGCTCCGACTCCTTTTGGTCCGTAAAATTTATGGGCGACTACCGTCATCAGATCCGCAGGGGGAGGTACGGGGTCAAAGTGCATCTTGCCCACCGATTGTGCGGCGTCGGAGTGGAATGTTACCTCCAGTCCCCTGGCCATCGCCCCAATTTCTTCGACAGGCTGAATCACTCCGGTCTCGTTGTTCGCATGCATGACCGATATCAGGATCGTATCTTCCCTGACGGACTTCCGGAGCTCATCAAGGTTGACTATACCATCTTCGTCTACGGAAACACAGGTGACGTCAAAACCGAGGGACTGGAGGTGACGGCAGGTATTGATCACCGAGGGATGTTCAATTACGGAGGTGACGATATGTCCCCTCCCGTGAAATAACGCGGTCCCCAGGAGGGCGAGATTGTTGGATTCCGTGCCGCCTGATGTAAAGACGATTTCCTCCGGGCCGGCCTGCAGGAACTCGGCGACGCGGACCCGGCAATTTTCGATGACCTCCCTTGCCTTTCTGCCGGGCAGGTGAGAGCTCGAGGGATTTGCAAAATCTCTCCTGAGTGAAGAGAAGATGGCGTCTGATACTTCGGGGTCGACAGGCGTAGTGGCGTTATTGTCGAGATATATCATCCGTCATATTATATCACGACATATCCCGGTGGATAACACGGAGGTCCACATTGCCTTTGCCGACAAAACCCGCCATCTTTTCTACGATGGCCGGAGAGCGATGGTTCCCCCCGGTGCATCCCACCGCGATCGAGAGATATGATTTTCCTTCCTTGATATAAAGAGGTATCAGAAAATCGAGAAGCTGCCTCATCTTTTTCATGAACTCTTTCGTTTCGGGCTGACGGAAGACATAAGCGGCAACCGGTTTGTCAGTGCCGTTCATTTGCTTCAGTTCCGGAACGAAGTTCGGGTTAGGCAGGAACCTCACGTCGAAGAGCAGATCGATGTTCTGGGGTGCCCCATACTTGAAGCCGAAGGAGATCAGCGTGACCGTCATTTCCTTGAGCCCCCTTTGAGGCCCGTACAGGGAGAATATCATCTTCCGCAACTGGTGGGGAGAGAACGACGAGGTGTCTATCACCCTGTCGGCGTCGTCTTTGAGGACCGAGAGTGCGGAGCGTTCTTTCTTGATTGCGTCTTCCAGTCCGCCTGCAAGGGGATGAGGTCTCCTTGTCTCCTTGAACCTTCTGACCAGCACCTCCGTTTCTGCTTCGAGGAAGACGATTTCCACCCTGTGTTTTGTCTTGAGTCCGTGGAGTATTTTGTCGATGTCCGACAGGAACTCCTTTTCCCGGATATCGATACCTATCGCAATGTTCTTGGTCTCCGTATCCGCGGTGATCCTGGAGATAAGAGAGCCGATGAGAGACACGGGAAGATTGTCCACGCAGAAAAAATTGAGATCCTCGACAGCCCTCAGTGCGACAGTCTTGCCGGATCCGGAGAGTCCCGAAATTATGACGATCCGGGAACTCCTACCACTGCCCCGGAATCGTGAAGTCCTGCGTGACAGCGGTTTCCGGGTCTTCACGCAACTCCCGTCACTGGGCGGGTTCTATCAGGCCGAAATTGCCGTCCCGCCGCCGGTAGATGACATTGATGCTGGAACTTATGTCATTTATGAAGACGAAAAAGTCCTTGTCGAGGAGTTCCATTTGCATGGAGGCCTCATCCGGACTCATGGGTTTCAGTTCGAAACGTTTGTTCTTTATTATCCTGCCCGTTTCCTGGGGAGGCGAAGCTTTCGGGAGATTGTCAGCCGGCTTGGCCCCGCCCTTTCTGTGCGAGACAAGTTTTTCTTTGTACTTCTTTACCTGTCTTTCGAGTTTTTCCGAAACTTCGTCTATGGAGGCATAAATTTCGTCGGTAACGCCCTCTGCCTGTATCAGATATCCGTTTACTCTCAGGAGGACCTCCGCCTTGTGGCGGTACTTTTTTTCTATGCTCAGGGTTACCACGGCCTCCGATATCTCGGACAGGTAACGCTCGAATTTCCTCACCTTCTCTTCCGCATAGCTTTTCAATGCCGGCGTAACTTCCAGGTGCCTTCCGTTGACTATGACGTTCATTGTTTCCTCCTTGGCTTAACAGACTGGAATTGGTGTTATCTTTTTCTCTGGCTCTGCGCTGGTATCTTCAGCTCTTCCCTGTATTTGGCAACGGTCCTCCTCGCGATGGTTATGTCCTGGCTCCTGAATATATCCACAATCTTCATGTCACTCAGGGGCTTTCGCGTGTCCTCCTCTGCAATGATCTTTCTGATCATGTCCTTTACGGTGGTTGAAGAGATGCTGCCCGCTTCACTGGGTATGGCGTTGCTGAAGAAGAATCTGAAACTGTAGATCCCCCGGGGGCAGGAAAGATACTTGTTCGACGTTACCCTGCTGATCGTGCTTTCATGGAGGCTGAGTTCCGCCGCGATATCCTTGAGGTTAAGCGGCCTTAAAGCATTTACCCCCTTGTCGAAAAAATCCTTCTGGAAAGTGAGTATGCTGTCTGTTACCCGGTAGATCGTCTTGTTCCTCTGATCCAGGCTCTTCATGAGCCAGATCGCTGAACGGAGCTTGTCCTCCAGGAACTGCCTGTCTTCTTTCGGGATGGAATTCCTCTTGGCGAGCAGACGCTGATAATAATTGTTGATACGTATTTTGGGCAGACCCTCGTCATTGAGGACTATCTGGTAGCCGCTTTCCGTCTTTATTATATAGACATCAGGTGTAATATAATTGGCCGGAGACGAAGCGAAATTCCTTCCGGGTTTCGGATCAAGCCCTTCTATTACCTTCACCGCCGCCATGATTTTTTCCAGTGGTACTCCGTGGGTGCTTGCCATCTGCGCGTATTTTCTCTTCCCGATCATGTCAAGGTTTTCCGTGACCAGTTTCTCCGGCAGAGATCCCTGAAGATCAAGCGCTTTCAGCTGAATCAGCAGGCATTCCCTGATATCCCTGGCAGCAATTCCCGGCGGGTCAAAGCTCTGAACGAGTCTCAGTGCCCTTTGAACCGTTTCCATGTCCGCGGGGGCCAGCTCCATTATTTCCTCGTCGGAAATCTTGAGGTATCCGTTCTCGTCGATATTGCCGATAATGATTTCCCCGGCATTCCTGACAGGCTCGCTCTCCCTCGAGAGACGGAGCTGCCAGATGAGATGATCGAAAAGGTCGGAGGACGAGCTGAGAAAATACTCGAAAGAAGGCTGTGTTACGTTCCCCGGCGTAAAGTAACCGAGATCCCTGCCGTCGTAGCTCCTCTCATCGAAATAATCCTCCGAGGCGAAGGTTATCAGTTTTTCGAGGGGCATTTCGGTGTCGTCATTTTCCTGGGAAACCTCAAGAGTTTCCTTTTCCTCTCCCGTATACTCCTCTGTCTGGGAATCGGCCGCTTCCTCCAGAAAGGGATTCTCCGTCAGTTCCTGATTAAGGGCCTGGGACAATTCGAGCTGGGGCATCTGTAACAGCTTGATCGCCATCTGCAACTGGGGCGTCAGCACCAGTTTCTGCGAAAGTTTGAGTTCCAGCCTGCCTTCGAGCGCCATTAAAGTCTGAACTCCTCACCGAGATAAACTTCCCGCACCTTTGGGGCCACCACCAGTTCATCCGGTGTCCCCTCCTCGAGAATCTCGCCGCAGCTTATTATATACGCGCGGTCGGTAACGGACAGAGTCTCCCTTACATTGTGATCGGTAATGATTATTCCCAGTCCCTTGTCTCTCAGGTATGTCAGCATCTTCTTCAACTCGATAATGGCGAGGGGGTCTATTCCGGCAAAGGGTTCGTCGAAGAGTATGAAGGTGGGCTTTGTGGCAATTGCCCTGGCGATCTCGGCGCGTCTCCGCTCGCCGCCTGAAAGCCTGTATCCGTTCCTTGCTGAGAACTCTTCGAGATTGAATTCCCGGAGCAGTCGCGATACTTCGGCCTCAACGTCTCCGCCCGTTACACCTGCTATCTCGATTACCGCCCTCAGGTTGTCCTCCACGGAAAGTTTTCTGAAGATGGAGGGTTCCTGTGGAAGATAGCTGATTCCCATCGTGGCCCGCTTGTACATCGGCAGCCCGCTTATATCGCTTCCATCCAGATAAATACTTCCCTTTTCAGGCCTCACAAGTCCCAGGATGCTGTAAAAAGTTGTGGTCTTCCCGGCCCCGTTCGGCCCGAGCAGACCGACTATTTCACCCGTGGCGACATGGAGGTCTATATTCCTGATCACCACTTTTTTCTTGTATGACTTATACAGGCCTTTTACTTCGAGTAAATGCATTCAGCGCACCCCGCCGTTCTTGAGAATGACCTTGCCGTGTTCAACGTACGAGCGGTCTTCGGCGATAAAATATGTCATCGTCGTGCCGGTAACAACATTTTCCCCGTCTACAGCCCGAGGCCCTCCGGTAAAGACCACCTTGTCCTGGTCCGCAAAATATGTGGCCTTCTGCGAAGTGATGACACGCGTGTCTTTATAAAGCCTGACATTACCGGTCGCCTCTATCTTGGTAACATTGCCCCCCTTCTCCGTGTAAAACACAAGCATGCTGTCGGCATACAGCGTCATATTCGGAGTTTTAGCGACAACGTTTTTCTCGAAAAGGGCCGTATGAGCCTTGTTGTCGGCCGTGAGGGTCTCGGAAGTGATCGTGATCGGCCCCTTTACCTGCGGCTTCGGCGCCGCTGAAGCGGCGAGGGGTGCGAGAACCAGCAAGGCGATGCCCAGACTAATTATAAAAGACCGCTTTAACATCCCTGAGAATCCTCACTTTGTGCGCCGCGTTGTCCACAGCCATGCCTTTACCGTTGACTCTGAATTTCTTCCCCTTTATGTATACCTTCCCGTCTGTGGCCAGGCTGTCCTTTGCACTGTTGAACTCCACGTTCTGCGAGGTAATCGAATAGGAGTCCCCCTTTGCCACGGTCCTGCCGTCAAGGGTGAGGTTCTTGCCGTCGATGTCGTAGCTGCCCTTATCGGCGTACACGGTGACCCCTCGCCCCTCGATCTTTATCTCTATGTTTTTCAGGTATGCAACCCGGCCGTCCGCCGCGATATCCGCCCGGTCCGCCGTCAGCACCCAGTCCCGCTTCCCGTTTTTCCTGTTGACTATTCTTACTCCCTCCATATAGGAATCACCGGCCTGCCGGACGCCGAACGCTGTCCTGCCCCGGTCTCTTGAAAAGTAGAAAAAGAGGGAAAAAAGCACCATTAGAAAGATAATAAGTAAAGCGCGTTCCATAAAAAATTTTATCATATGGTTGTCTGTAAGTAAAGGCAAATTATGTGCCAGTTATTGCCCGGTACCCTTGAGAAGTGCATTTCTCATGAGATCGACAGGGGGGACGGCGGAGGTCCAGAGCTCGAAGGCGAGCACACCCTGCCAAAGGAGCATCCCCAGGCCGTCCATTGTCCGGCAGCCCTTCTTCGCCGCTTCTTCGAGTAGGCGCGTCTTTCTGTATATAAGGTCACATACGGTGTGGCCGGGGGGCAGGGTGGAAACATCGAAGGGAAGAGGGTCGCCGGCTTTCAGGCCAAGCGGTGTGGCATTGATTATGACGTCAAACGACCCGAGGTTTGTCATCTGTCCATATGACGAAACATTGGACCTGATCTTCCGGAGGTCCGAAACAAGGCTGTCCATCCTGTTCTGCGCAACGTCATGCAGATAAAGGGTTTCGGCCTTTTCGCTCAGGTAATAACTGATGGCTCTTGATGCCCCTCCCGCACCGACTATGAGCACTTGCTCGTTTTCGACGGAGATGCCGTTTTCCGAAAGGGAGCGCATGAACCCCCTCCCGTCGGTGTTGTAGCCTTTCAGCCTGCCTTCCGAATTCACTATTGTGTTAACCGCCCCTATAAAAGCAGCTTCTTCGTCCACGCTGTCCAGAAGCGGAATGACCGCCTCCTTGTGTGGCACCGTTATGTTCACGCCCGTCATGTTCAGCGCCCTCACGGCATCGACAGCCTGCCTGAGGAAGTCCGGGTGGACAAGGAAGGGCAGGTAGCAGTAATCCAGCCCGAGATGTTCAAAAGCGGCATTGTGCATGGAGGGCGACAGCGTATGCTCGACAGGGTAGCCGAAAAGTCCCGTTATCTTTGTCTTGCCGCCAATATGCATTGTCGCCATCCTTTCCCGGCCGTCTTTATTTGCGATTCCCGGCAGTCCCGGTTCTCATTCCGACGATCGCATCCACAAGACCCTGAGGAGTCGCCTCGGTCCTCACGGTTTTAAGCCCCGTCGCTTCCTCGATGTCGCCCAGCGACACGTCGTCGAGAAACACGTCTTCATCTTCCTTCAGTGCTACGTCCGGAACAAGCAGTGCCCTGTAAGAGACTGTGATATCGTGCAGCGATCTTACGACGTCCCGGCCTGTGAGGAGCCCCGTTACGGTGACTGTCGGCCCAAAAAAGTTGTTTTCGACCTCTATAACGTCTATGCCAACGCCTTCTCTTTCCGAGATACGGTCGGTGAACTTTCTCAGAAAAGGATAAAACGACGTCCCCGTAAATGTCAGGAAGAGGTCCCCCTGGGCCGCCTGCTTGGGGAACTTCACTTTCCTGGACCGGCTGATGAAAAGCGGTACCATGCCCACACCGTTTTCTATCTGGGGCAGCGTGCCGTAATCCCTCAGGGCCGGAAAGGGCTGTTCCGCCTTTATATACATTTCATCGGCGCAATAGACGATGGGGTCCCCGTGTCTTTTCCTGAACCTCTTCTGGAAAGACTCCACCGTCCTTATTGCACGTGAGGCGTCGTCTTTCGACAACGGGCTGAAGGGGTGGCGGGCATGCATCGTCAGTCCGACCGGCACGACGGCTATCGAGGCGACATAGGGATAGAACTTGTGGAGGTCCCTGATGGTATTCTGGAGCTCCTTCCCGTCGTTATAGCCCGGACAAAGAACGATCTGTGTATGGACCCTGATCTTGTTTTCAGTAAAAAATTTGAGTTCCCGCATGATGTCGGCGGCCTTAGGGTTCCCGATCATCTTGTTGCGGAGGGCCCTGTTTGTCGTATGAACCGATATGAACAGCGGGCTTAATCGCTGTTCCACAATTCTCTTCCTGTCTTTCGGGTCCATATTGGAAAGGGTCATGTAATTGCCGTAAAGAAAGGACAACCTGTAGTCCTCGTCCTTCACGTAGAGGGGTTTCCTCAGGCCTTTGGGCAACTGCTTTACGAAACAGAATATACAGTTGTTCCTGCAGGTCTTTACCTTGAAGGGTTTAATGGTCAGGCCTATGTCATTCCCGCCGTCGACGGTGATCGCTATCTTTCTTCTTGTCCCGCCTCTTAAGAATTCTATTTCAAGTTCTTCCGATCTGTAGAACATGAAATCGATTACGTCATGCAGGGGGTGACGGTTCAGAAAGGTAATCATGTCGCCGCGGCGAAGTCCGCCCTTTTCGGCAAGACCGCCGGGCAGCACGCTTTCGACTTCTATTCCGGTCCTAGAAGGCATTGGTTATCTTAAATCCTTTGTAAATATATTGAAGTCCCGAGCCGGCTGTTACGGCCGCGATCAGAAGCAGGACAAAGCCGGGCACCGGAGGCAGGCCGGAAAAGTTCAGACCCAGGAGAACATATGCCAGCATTGCGAGTTCCAGCGCAATAGCCAGCTTTCCCAGCAGAACCGGCTCGACCCTCGAATTCTGGGTGACTAAGTATAATAGAAACCACCCTATCACGACAATCAGGTCCCTGCTGATGACGATGACGGTAAACCATCTGGGTATCCAGCCGTACACGGAAAAAAGGATGAAGGACGACACAAGGAGAAATTTGTCGGCCAGCGGATCAAGGAAGGTCCCGAGAGCGGTCTTCTGGTCCGTGAGTCTTGCGAACAGTCCGTCAAGCATATCGGTGAGGGCAGCGAGCACGAAAAGGCAGAGGCCGTATCTGTACCTGCCGTAAATCATGGCGGTGATCCTGACTCTGTTTTTCATAAATATCTTTAAGAGTGACATAAAGTGTATATTCGTTTAAATCGGTTTGGAT
>JARRRD010000024.1:0-37566 GCA_037381085.1 Candidatus Sulfobium sp. | reverse complement strand
AGTCGCTTTTAGTCAATATTATGCTGTCAGCCTGTCGGTCAGGGAAGATAAAGGGGGTACGGAAAGATGTCCGTAAAGAATGTTTTGATCGGAACTCAACATTCTCGGCAAGATGTTTTCGGTGAGTGTTATCAGTCAAGAGCCTCATCCTGGGTGATTGTCGACCGTCCTCCATAATTTTTCCGCTGCTATAATGGAGATAGGACAGTGCATGCTGATTGTTAAAAGGGACAATTCGAGGGAGGTGTGGACTTGAAGGTCGTTGCTGTGACGGGAGGAGGTCAGGGGATTGGACGGGCGGTGGTGTATCATTTTGCACAGGCCGGTTACGCGGTGTCGATTGCGGATATCGATGAGGAAGCGGGAACGGAAGCGCTCCGCAAGGCTGAAGAGATCGGCATCAAGGGCATCTTCGTCCGGACAGATGTATCTCAACAAGAAGAAGTCAAGAAATGGATGGAACTGACCTCGCGCGAACTCGGCTGCCCCGATACGCTTGTTAACAATGCGGGGATCGGACGCAGCGCGCCTTTTCTGGAGCTTTCGGCCGAGGATTTCGAGCGCGTCATCGGTGTGAACCTCCGTGGCACGTTCCTCTGCTCTCAGGAGGCCGCCCGCCTGATGGCGGAGCGCGGCAGCGGCGGCGTCATCATAAACATCGCGTCGACCCGGGCCTTCATGTCCGAGCCCGGCACGGAGGCATATACGGCATCCAAAGGCGGCATAGTCTCCCTCACTCACGGCATGGCCGTAAGTCTCGGCCCCTTTGGCATCCGCGTCAACTGCATCAGCCCCGGCTGGATAGAAACACGGGACTGGCAGTATTCAGCCAGGGCGCAGAAACCGTCGCATTCGGAACGGGACCGCCTCCAGCATCCTGCAGGACGGGTCGGCAGGCCCGATGACATCGCGGAGGCATGCATGTTCCTGAGCGGGTCCGCGGGGTTCATGACCGGCCAAAACGTGATAATCGACGGCGGCATGACCATCAAGATGATCTATGAGGAGTAGGCAAGAGTAAGCCTCCGCTACGCCGGTGTTTCGATGTAGAGGTCGCCCGAGTCGTAGTCGTAGGCAAAGAGCTCCGCGTACCTTCCCCAGTCGATGGCGATCTCAAGCTGGTTCCATGCCTCGTCCGAGGTGAAGTGGTTTTCGAGGATCTCTATGAAGAAGTCTTCCGTGATCCTGTGCTTCGATGATGAGCTCAGTACCTGAATTATCTGTTTTATAAGCTGAATGTTCTTCAGTGCGGTGTCTCTGAAGATCTCCTTCTTCTCCACCGCGTCCGCCTCGGAGAAGACCTTACCCTTTTCGGTTATGAAGAAATCGCCCTCCTTGATCGTGCCCAGCCCGAGGAAAACCGCCGCCTCTATCAGCGGGAAGATGTCGTCCACCTCCATGCTCAGCTCGGAGGCAAGCAGGGATATGTCAGCCTTTCCGCCCCTGTCATGGACCAGTTCCAGCAGTCCCGCCACGGCGCCGACCTTCGTGTGCGGCAGGAACTGGTACCTTTCCTGCTCAAGAAGGAAGGGCATCTCTTCCGGCGGCCTTGTCAGTATCGTATAGACCCTGTCCACGATATACTTGAATTCCTTCGAATTCTTGTCCCTGGCATTGCGGCGCTCAATCTTCAGGTCGGCCTTGATCCGCGCCGGGTTGTGGCTCAGGATGATAGCCCTGTCCGACATGAAGACGGCCTCCTCTATATTGTGCGTCACGAGGATGATCGACTTTATCGGCATCTTCTTCTCCGACCAGAGGTCCACGAGGTCGCTCCTCAGGTGGTCGGCGGTCAACACATCGAGGGCCGAGAGTGGCTCGTCCATGAAAAGCACCTCGGGCTCGACCGCCAGTGCGCGTGCTATCCCGACTCTCTGCCTCATGCCGCCCGAGAGCTCCCTGGGGTACGCGTACTCGAAGCCGTCCAGCCCCACTATGTCCAGCATCCGGAGCGACTTTTCCCTTATTACGCCGACCTCCAGCCCCATCGACTTAAGCCCCAGTTCGACGTTTTCCAGGACTGTAAGCCAGGGGAAAAGCGCGAAGCTCTGAAAAACCATTGCGATCTTCGGATTCGCCGCGCTGAAGGGCGTCCCGTGGTAATAGATCTCTCCCGCCGAAGGCTCGGCCAGCCCCGCCAGTATCCGGAGCAGGGTCGATTTCCCTGCGCCAGACGCGCCGAGTATGGAGACGAATTCACCGTCCCGGACCTCTATGTTGATGTCTTCGAGGACCGAGATCTCTTTCCCCCCTGCCATGGGATAGGATTTCGTGATGCCCTTTGTCTCGAGAATGGGATCAGACATTATTCCCTCGTTCTATTCAAGCCTGTACTTCTCCTGCGCAAGTGCGAAGAGCCGCTTCCACACGAGACGGTTTATGCTTACCACTATTATAGCCATCGTGACCGTGCTGAGGAGCAGGAGACCGAAATTGCCGGAGACGGTGGACTCGCTTATCAGGCTGCCGAGACCGGTTGTCGTGATCGTCCGCCCTCCGAATGTGACATATTCGGAAATGATGCTCGCGTTCCAGGCGCCTCCCGTGGCCGTGATGAGGCCGGTGATCAGGTAGGGGAATATGCCCGGGATTATCAGGACCTTCCACTTCCGCAGGCCGCTGATGCCGTAAAGGGCCGCCACCTCCCTCAGATCCTGGGGAATCGCCGACGCCCCGGCAATGACATTGAAGAGGATATACCACTGGGTCCCGAGGAGCATGAGAAAGATGGACCCGATGGCGAGCCCCCCTCCTATCCTGAGGAGGAACAGGAGAATCACCGGAAAGACGGCCGTGGCCGGTACGGAGGCCACGACCTGAACGATCGGCTGCAGTATCTTTGAGGCACGCGGGTTGAACCCTATATAGACGCCGAGAGGCACCGTCCATAGCGATGCGATAAGGATCGCCGCCGTTGTCCTGAGGATCGAGTAAAAAGCGGAGACGATGACCGTACCGAAGTCGGCAGCCCTCAGGTGGGATAAGAGCACCGCGGCCCTGATCAGCGCCCATCCCAGAAGATAGAAAAGCAAGGGAACTGCGATGAAGTAAAGAATGTTCCCAAGAATAACCGTCGCCTTCCTGCGGGGGACCGCTTCCATCGTGCCGAAAAGGATTTCGAGCCTGTGAAGTCCCCTGAAGAGCAGCTTCTCGAACTCCTGTACGAGAGCCGATTTTCTGACAAAGTCGAGGACGACCGATTCCTTCTCATCTTCGGCCTGGACCGTGTCAAACCTGAACTTCTGGGACCATGCGACAATCGGCCTCCAGACAAGGAAGTCCAGCACGACGATGAGGAAGATCATGGTCCCGATGCCGTAAAGGACATGCTTCATGTCGCCTCTCGTCGCTGCGGTCTGGATGTAGGACCCGAGGCCGGGAAGTCTGAAGTCCCTGTCCTTGAGCACGAACATCTCGCAGGCCATGAGAAAGAACCACCCGCCGGCCACGGACATCATGCTGTTCCATACCAGGCCGATGGCGCTGAAGGGCAGGTCGAGGGTGAGGAATTTCGTGAACCGGCTGTGCTTGTATATCTTTGTGACCTCCGTAAGTTCTTTCGGTATGGTAGTGATGGAAGTGTAGTAGCTGAAGGCCATATTCCAGACCTGTCCGGTAAAGATCAGGAGTATGGAAGCCAGTTCAAGCCCCAGTCTTCTGTGCGGGAAGATGGCTATCATCGCCAGGACCACCGTGGGGAGAAAGGACAGGACGGGGATCGACTGCAGGACGTCGAGGAGAGGGATCATGATCTTTTCATGCAGCCTGCTCCTGCTGGCGGTATAGCCGTACCAGATCGAGAACAGGAAGGAAAGTATGTAGGCGCAGAATATCCTGGTCAGGGAATTTGCCGAATAAAGTGGGATGTTCGCCGGGTCGAGGCTGATTTCCACCGCCGGCTGTAGTCTGTAATGCCAGCCCGATCCGACGTAGACCAGAAGCGAAAGGACGGCGACCACGAAAAGCAGAACGAGCAGGTCGACCAGTCTGAACCTGACTGATGTGAAAGGGATGGAAACAGGTATCTTCAGCATAGGTTGACGATCAAAATTGTTAATATTTTCAGTCTTTTCATTATATACTGAATAGGAAGCACAGAAGTACGCTTAATGCTGCGCAACGAGAGGGAAGATACCCTTTTTTGAAAATTCGGGCGGCTGCAATCTTCAGAAAAAAGGACTGGAGCACCAAAATTGGGAGGTTTCAGCGTGAACAAGGCTATTGAGAGAATTCATTCGGATGACAGGAATCTCTGCCGGCTCTGCCTCAGCGAACTGGGTGAGATATATTCGGACCTGGCGCTTACGGCTGAAGAACTGGACCTTCTGGACATGCCAAGGCGTTCGTTTACGGTGCATTTCCCGGCCAGGATGGATGCCGGCAACATAAGGATGTTCGTCGGACACAGAGTCCAGTACAACGATGCGAGAGGGCCGGGCAAAGGAGGCATCAGGTTCCATCCGGGGCTGACGATCGACCATGTGAGGGACCTTGCCTTCCTGATGGTCCTCAAATGCGCCGTGGTCAAGATACCGTTCGGGGGCTCCAAGGGTGGGGTCGTCGTAAACCCGAAGGAGCTCAGCAGGAACGAACTGGAACAGGTGACGAGGGGATATGTCCGTGCTGTCGCCGACTACATCGGCCCCTACAAGGACATCCCTGCACCCGACGTGTATACCGATGAGCAGATAATGGTCTGGATACTCGATGAATACGAACGCATCAAGGGGATGCATGTCCCTGCGGTCGTGACAGGCAAGCCGATCGAAATGGCGGGAAGCAAGGTGAGGAGTTACTCCACTTCCCTGGGAGGGATATACGTCCTGGAAGAGGCGATGAAGGGAATGGGGATGGACAAATCGGCGGTGACCGTGGCCGTCCAGGGATACGGCAACGTGGGGGAAAACGCCGCGCGCATCCTCTATGAAAAAGGGTATAAGGTGATAGCCGTAAGCGACTCGAAGGGGGGCATCATCGACACGAAGGGGCTCGATATACACCGGGTGTCGGAGCACAAGAAGAAGACGGGCTCTGTTTCCGGCTTCGGGGGAAGCGGCGACATAACGAATGCCGAACTGCTTGAATGCGGCTGCGACATTCTCATTCCCGCCGCGCTTTCGGAACAGCTTCACGATGGAAACGCCGGACGCGTAAGGGCAAGGATCGTGCTGGAACTGGCCAACGCCCCCACGACTACGGAAGCAGACGAGATATTTTTCGACAGGCAGGTGATGCTCATACCCGATATACTCGCCAACGCCGGAGGCGTGGTGGTGAGCTATTTTGAATGGAGCCAGAACCTGAACAACGATTACTGGGAAGAAGAAAAGATCCTTCAGAAGCTGAACCACATAATGATAACGGCCTTCAATGACGTCCACTCCCTGTGCCATAGCGAGAGGTGCAGGATGAGGAGGGCGGCATACCAGCTCGGGGTTAAGAGGATCCTGCACGCCGAGAGACTGAGGGGTAACCTCTGATGACTGAACGCCGCTACAAGTATCAGCGTGAAGACTTCGGTGAGCTGCCGGTGACGCTCCACCACCTGACGATTTATCTGAGTTTTGAAGAAGGGCATGTGGAGGCATCCAACTGTCTTGAGATGACCGCGCGAAAGGGCCTCAGCGAGATCGTTCTGGACGCCAACGGCCTCGAAATCATCGGGGTTGAGTGGTGTGAGAATCCCGGTGACGAAGGCGCACCTCTGGCGTACGAATACCGGCGGGAGAATAACAGGCTGATCGTGGCGCTGCCGGAGGCAGTCGAGGCCGGGAGAAGGTTCTGCGTGAGGACATTCACCCGCTGTTTCCCTTCCGACCATATCCTGGAGGGGATATACAGGGATTCCACTCCGCCCGGCGCACCCCAGCAATATGTGTCGCAGTGCCAGCAGTGGGGATTTCAGCGGATCATGCCGATCCTCGATGACTGCAGGGCAAAATGCACGATGACGACGACGATCGAGGCGGATGCGGCCTATACCCACCTCATAAGCAACGGCAACATAAGCAGGGACCGGAACCCTGAAGGCAGGCCGGTCCCCAAAAACGGGGACCCCGGCAGGCAGGTCATAACCTTCGAAAACCCGGTGCCGATGGCGCCCTATCTCTTCCTCGTCTGCGCGGGCACCTGGGACGTGCTGTCCGACCAGGTTACTTATGGATCGGGCCGGACGGTGAGGCTTGAATACCTCGTCCCGCCCGGGGACGCGGATCATGTCCGCATCCCGATGGAGATACTGAAGAAGTCGGTCCTGTGGATAGCGAAGAGGCAGGACTACGAGTATACGGGCGACACCTACCGGACCATCTGCATGAACAAGTCTAATTTCGGCGGGATGGAGAATGTAGGCAATACCACAATCGTGACCGATGCCGCGCTTATCACGGAGCATACGCTGGACCTCGGGCTCCTGTATGCCCATGCCGTGATAGTCCACGAGTTTGAACACAACCAGTGCGGCAGCGAGACACCCATGGATACACCCTTTGACGTGTGGCTGAACGAGGCATACACCGTCGATGTTGAAAGACAGTTCATGGCTGACGTCTTCGATCCTTCCTTCGTGAGACTTAACCAGATAGACAGCATCCGCAACCCCCTGCTCGGACCTCTTGCGATTGAAGACGCCGGTCATGCCGGGCGTATCGTCCGGGAGGGCTTCAACGATCCCGACGAGCTGATTGACGGGGTGACCTATGTGAAGGCCGCGGAGGTGATCAGGATGCTCCGGCTCGTCCTGGGGCCGGAGACGTTCCATGCCGGGAAGGCCCTTTATTTCACGCGCTACCGGAACGGAAATGCAGATACGGACCAGTTCTTTGAATGCTTCGAGGAGGTCTCGGGGGTATCTCTTGAGACATTCAAGAGGGGGTGGCTTTACAGGATAGGATATCCGAAGGTGACGGCGCTGGGCGAATATGACGGGTCTGCAAAACAGTATCGCATGCGCTTCCGGCAGGAGGTACGGCCGGGACAGACGCCTTTCCATATACCCCTGGAACTCGCCCTGGTGGATGCGAACGGACGGGACATACCGGGGACAGGACAGGTTTTTCAGTTCATGGAAGAAAACGCCGAACTCGTATTCGAAAATATCGACACCCCTCCGGCCTTCGCCTCGATGAACCGCGACTGCTCATTTTACGGGACTTTCCGACATGAGAATGCCGGGCGGGATGTCCTGGCGCTGCAGGCCCGGCTTGATCCAAACCCCTGCAACCGCGTTGATGCCGTGCGTCAGATCACCGACTATCAACGGGTGAGGCTCCTGAACGATCCCGACGGAAAGGTGGAAGAAGACTGGCTCGATCTCTACGGGGAAATCCTGGCGGACGGAGATGTCTCCGCTTCCATAAAGGCTTATCTGCTCCGCATAGAAGAGCAGCCCATGGACCGCGAATATGGTACATGGTACCAGGAACTCGTCTCGGCACGGGAAAAGCTGATGCTCGCCGTGAATCACCGGTTCCGGGAAAGGCTTGTCGAACAATTCCTGCAGCTTGATACATACAGGTCCGGCTCATCGCCGGGTGAGGGGATCGAGGAGCGCATGCTCAAGAACATGCTGCTGGAAATCATTGCGGCGGACGATTCGGCAGAGAGCCACCGGCTGTTGCTCGATCATTATCGTGCCGCCACAACTTCGACGGACAGGGTGGCCGCCCTTGCTATAATGAACAGAAGTTCCGCCCGATGGAGACACGATGTCCTCGAAGAGGCTTACAATGCCTGGCACGGAAATCTCAGCGGATACGCCAATTACCTGCGGGTTGTGGCAAGCGGGACGCGGGAGGACGTCTTCGATATGATAGAAAAGGAAAAGAAGCGCCCCGGCTTCGACATCACCCAGCCGACATGGTCGAGGGCCCTGTTCCTTCCAATGGCGACAAACAACAAGATGGTCTGGACCGACCGGGGGATCAAGTGGGTTACCGGGACGGTCATGGAACTTGCTCCCTTCAATGCTACTACTGCCGGCCGTCTCCTCAATACCTTTCAGCATGTCCGGAAAATGAAGCCTGCGTTGCGGGAAAAAGTGACGGCGGCCCTGGAACGCATTCTCGGGAGTGTCTCCGAAACAAAGAGCCCCGCAGTGCATGGTCAGGCAAGAGCCTATCTTGACCTGAAATAGACCCCGTTGTTGCATAAGATTTTCTGGAAAGCGCGGAAGGGGCAGCGAAAAATGTCCTGTAGCGACACCTTAAAGCCCTGGAGAGGGGTCTGCCAGCCATTTTCCGAAAGTTACTGAACGCCGGGTCCTCATTTATGTGGAAGATGGATAGATCATGTCGTCATTACAAGACTTTTTCGACGTTCCTTCCGTGCGGCTTTGCAACGTCAGGGCAGACACCGCCGCGCAGCCGGGATAATCCATGAAAGTGCGGCGGGGAATGCGGCTCCCCGAGCTGCTCAGGACTGTTCCCTGAATTCATCGAGGAGCTTGTTGAAGTCTTCTTCTCCCATCTCTTTGGTCAGCTCCGTGATGAAGCCGTTGACGACATTCACGTCGGGCGAGCCCAGTTTTTCAAAGATGTCGAGTGCAATGAGATAGTCGATGAATGCGTCGACATAATTCTTCTTCATCTGCATCGTCTTTCCGATCATGCCGATACTGCTCGCAACCCCTGCGATGTCGCCGACATTCTTCGCTATCTCGAGGGCCTTCTGGTAGTATTCCAGTGCCCGGTCGTTATCGCCCCCGATCTGATAAACGGTCCCGATCTGGTGGCAGCTCTTTGATACGCCTGCGATGTCGCCTATCCTTTCAGCGATTTCGAGGGCCTTCTGGTAGTGTTCAAGTGCGAGTTTGTTGTCGCCCCTGTTCTGGTGGACTATACCGATCTGGTGATAGCTGGCGGATATTTCCGCGATGTCGCCTATCTTTTCAGCTATGGCCAGGGCCTTGCGGGAAAAATCAAGTGCCTTGCCATGATCGCCCCGGTTACGGTGAATGATGCCGATCTGGTTATAGCTCTTGGCGACTCCCGCAAGGTCTCCGATGGTCCGGGCTATTTCAAGTGCCTTGTGAGAGTATTCAAGTGCCTTGTCATAATCGCCCTTCAGTTGATGGATGAGCCCTATCTGTCCGTAGACCCTGAGAATACCGTAGAAGTCTTCGGTGCGTTCCTTTATTTCAAGGGCCTTTTGTGACAGCTCGAGGGCCTTGTCATAGTCGCCCTTTTTCTGGTGGACGATCCCGATGTTCTGGTAGCTCACTGAGATCATCGCGATGTCCCCGATCTTTTCGGCTATCTCGCGGCATTGCTGGAAGAAATCGAGGGCCCAGTCATAGTCTCCCCTGCTCTGATGGACGATACCGATCTGGTTGTAACTCCTCGAAACCCCGGCCATGTCCCCTATCTTCTTGCTGATCTCCAGTGCCTTCTGGTGGAAATCGAATGCGGTGTCGTAGTCGCCTCTCTTCTGGTTAACTATCCCGATCTGGTGATAGTTTCTGGAGACTTCCGCAACATTCCCGATCTTTTCCGCTATGTCCAGTGCCTTCCGGAAGAATTCGTAGGCGCCGTCGTAATCACCCCTTCTCTGATGGACGACACCGATCTGGTGATAGCTCTTGGAGATCTCGGCGATGTCGCCGATTTTTTCAGCTATGTCGAGCGCCTTGTGGGAGAACTCAAGTGCCCTGTCGTAGTCGCCCCTGTCCTGATGGACTATACCGAGCTGATTATAACTCTTGGAGATCCCGGCGACGTCACTGATCCTCTCCGCCGTCTCGAGCGCCTTGTGGGAGAATTCGAGGGCCCTGTCAAAGTCGCCCTTCAGCTTGTGGAGAAGCCCGATCTGACCGTAGACCCTAAGGATCCCGTAGGAATCGCCGGTGTTTTCCTTGATCTCAAGCGCCCTGTGAGAAAGCTCGAGGGCCTTGTCGTAATCCCCTCTTTTCTGATGGACGATGCCGATATTCTGGTAACCGACAGAGACGAGTGCCTCATCGCCGATTTCTTCCCCGATCTCCAGGGACCGCTGGTAGAAATCCTGTGCCGCATCATAATCTCCCCTCTTCTGATATATGATCCCCAGCTGGTTGTAACTTCTCGCGACACCGGAGCGGTCGCCAGCTTTTTCATTTATCTCGAGGGCCTTTCGTTGAAAATCCAGTGCCTGTTCATAGTCGCACTTTTTCTGGCAGACAATTCCGATCTGGTGACAGTTCCCCGCAACCCCGGCGATGTCTCCAGCCTTCTCCGCAATGACCAGTGCCTTCCGGAAGAATTCGATGGCCCTGTCGTAGTCACCCCTTTTCTGGTGGGCGATGCCGAGATCGTGATAGCTTCCTGCGAGGCCGGACGCGTCGCCGGCCTTTTCCGCCGACCGCAGGGCCTTCTCAAGAGACTCTATTTCGCCGTCACGTGTCATGGGAGGCAAAAGGGCAATATCCTGAAATGGTTATCGTCCGGCCTCGGACCGGACCTGATTTATATTACACCATACCCGCAGACAGTGTATACGCATCAGGAAGGCTCTCTAACGGCCGTGAAAAGCGAATCGTGAATAGTGAACAGTAAAGACCCTCTAACTTCCAATCTCTTCTCGCGCATTGCCCATCACCTGTTGTTTCCTGTCCATCGTATTCATTCAGCTTACTTCGGGGAGCGCCGCATTTTTTCTGCGGCAACCATGATCAGGGTCAGGGCAGCGGGGGTCATGCCCTGTATCCTGCCTGCCTGGCCGAAGTTGACGGGTCTCACCTCTTCGAGCTTGGAGAGGATCTCCTTCGAAATCCCGGGTATGGTCCTATAATCGATGACTTCCGGTATCCTCTTCTCCTCAAGCCTGACCAGTTTGCCGGCGTTCTCCATCTGCCTGGCGATGTAACCCTCATACTTTACCAGTATCTCGACCTGTTTTTCGACCTCGTCCCCAAGCTCAATCCCGGAAGGCGAGTGTTCTCTTATGGTCTCGTAGGTGACTTCCGGTCTTTTCAGCAGTCTCTCAAGCGTGACATCCTCGCTTATTGCCGATGTCCCGAGGGTGTTGAGAGCGTCGTTAACCATGCCGGGTTTGATCCTGGTCTTCCGCAACCTCTTCAGTTCGTCGTGCCTCAGCAACAGGCGGTATTCCGCCCGGGAAGTGAACATCCGGTAGGGCTCGCTTGTACCCCTTGTTACAAGGTCGTCTATCAGAACACCGATATAGGCCTCGTGCCTGCCGAGAACAACGGGCTCTCCGCCATGCACGGCCCTTGCCGCATTGATGCCTGCCATCAGACCCTGAGCCGCGGCCTCCTCGTAGCCCGACGTCCCGTTGATCTGCCCGGCCAGGAAAAGGCCGGCGATGTCCTTTGTCTCAAGGGAATGGCCCAGCTGGGTGGGGTAGACAAAGTCGTATTCAATGGCGTAGGCGGGCCTCATTATTTCGGCCTCTTCCAGGCCCGGTATGGTCCTCACGAGCAGCACCTGGATATCCAGAGGCAGGCTCGTAGAGATGCCGTTGGCGTAATATTCGGTCGTATCGAGCCCCTCCGGTTCGAGAAAGACCTGGTGCCTTTCCCGTTCGAAGAAGCGGACTACCTTGTCTTCTATGGAGGGACAGTATCTGGGGCCGATGCCGGTGATCTTCCCGCTGTACATTGCTGAAAGGCCTATGTTTTTCCTGATAATTCTGTGGGTCTCAGGATTTGTATATGTTATATAACAGGGAAGCTGCGGATTGTCGATCCTGAGAGTGCGGTGAGAAAAGGGCATCGGCGGATCGTCTCCCCACTGGACCTCGGTGCGAGAAAAATCTATGGTCCTGGCATCCAGGCGCGGC
This sequence comes from Candidatus Sulfobium sp., assembly GCA_037381085.1. Classification (GTDB taxonomy): domain Bacteria; phylum Nitrospirota; class Thermodesulfovibrionia; order Thermodesulfovibrionales; family UBA6898; genus JARRRD01. Next base: position 25,791 of record JARRRD010000024.1, on the reverse strand, counting down.
GGAGTTCCGGTCTTCAGGCGTCCAAGCTTGAGCCCCAGTCTTGCGAGACAATCGGACAGCCCTATCGACGGGAACTCACCGGCCCTGCCGGAGGCAAAGCTCTCGTGACCCACATGCATCAACCCCTTCAGGAAAGTGCCGGTCGTGATTATGACGGAGGACGCTCCATAGAAGGCGCCAAGTGAAGTAAGCACCCCGCTGACCTTGCGGCCCTCGACAACGATCTCTTCAACCGCAGCCTGCTTGATGTCCAGGTGCTCCGTTGCCTCCAGTGCCCGCCTCATCTTCAGCCTGTAAAGCACCCTGTCGGCCTGTGCCCTGAGGGACCGGACAGCCGGCCCTTTTGACTTGTTGAGCATCCTGAACTGTATACCCGCCATGTCCGTTACGCTCGCCATCTCTCCCCCGAGGGCGTCGATCTCCCTTACAAGGTGCCCTTTTGCCAGGCCCCCGACGGCGGGGTTGCAGGACATCTGCGCGATGGTATCGATGTTCATCGTGAAGATGCAGGTGGACATGCCCATGCGGGCGGAGGCAAGCGCAGCTTCACAGCCCGCATGGCCAGCGCCGATCACAATAACGTCGTAGGATTTAGTCGGGTTCACAGCCCTCCGGGATTATCAAAAATGAGCACCACCATGAAAATTTATTTTAATTCAAAGCACCTTAATATTTCAGCTGACCGCTTTTATTCCCTTGTGCTGTGCGCGACATGGGCTGCCGGGATATTGAGCGCGGCGGCACGGTATTAAGAAAAAGGGTTGGTTGACATCCTCGCCGCATCTGGTAAGCTTCTATATTATGGCAAGCCAAACGGAAAGGAGAGAAATCTGATGGACCTGAAGCTGAACAATCTGGAGGCAGTTGCGGTCATGAACGCTCTGACCCGGTACCAGAAGGACCTTGAGAAGATGGGAGATGAAAAAGGGATCAACATAGAGAGAAAGACCATCAAGGACCTTCTCAATCGCATGGAAGACATGGCGCCGGGCGAAGTGCCCTAGCGTAGTGCGGCATAGATCCCTCCGGATAGAAGTTATAAAAAGAAATCTTCGTATCGTCATTCCAGGGGTAGCAATCGGGAATCCATTGCCTTAAAAACCAGGGAAACCTGGATTCCCGCTCGAAGCGAGTCGCTCAGAGGCGCACCGACCTGCGCGGGAATGACGGCTAAGCACACTCGAGTATATGTAAAGAAGAGTTGGACGTACTACCCCAACATTCGGCAAGAACCGGCTTATATACCGACCGCCGTTGACATTTATGGTCCGTCCCGCGATAAATCAGCTGCACGGGACTGTGAGGGTAATGGCCGTTGTTCCCTCCTTATTGCTCCCGGACTTCCTGTCTGCGTGATCACGCAGACGCACATTGTCACGCGGTCATCCCTGCTCCGTTAATGTTATAATAAGAAACATCTTTTAAGGGGACCTGAATGAGGGCATGCTATTTTTGTAATGAGACGGAAGATCTCCATTCCTGGAAACACCCGGAAAACGGTGCGGAATATATTTTCTGCGCCGGATGCCTGAGGACGGTAATGGGGGTTTGCGCCGAGTGCGGGGCCGTCCTGAGCAGGATGGACCCGATCGGTGTCAACAGTGAAGGACAGAGGATCTGCTACAAGTGCAGCGCTGCCCATGACATGGCTGAAGACGACTTCTGAGGGGAGCCTGAAAGCGGCGTCCTTTATGATTATCCACGCGGAGAGGAATTGATATGCCCGGTATCAGTGAAGAGGAAAAATTCCGGCACATAGAGGCCTCATTCCAGATAGACGACGTCTATCTGAGGAGTCTGGACCTTCTGAGGGAAGAACTGACAAGCCGTGGCATCGACATCGACACCGGCGAGGGCAGGAAGATCTTCATTCGTGAGGTGCGAAAGCTGAACGAGAGTTTTTACAAATAAAGGTTGCGGTACCGGAAGCTATGAAGTGCAGCAAGCCCTTTTTTATCGACATAGGCCGCACCGTGGCGGCAGAAGGCGAAGGGAAACGCCCGGAGTTACCGGACAGCCTCACCGATTATCTCACCGGCGCCGAGATCCCTTTCTCCAACAGGGACAATATACGGCAAAAGATAGTGAGATTCCTCGTTGAAGAAAGAGGGTATCTCAAGGCGGATATAGGGGTGCACAGGGAGATACTCTTTGAGGCGGACGGAGAAAAGTTTCGGTCACCGGTGGACATTGCAATCGCGATAGGGGGCAGGACACTGGCGGTATGGAAGTGCTCTTCAGGGTCTCTGGTATCGCGGGAGAGGCAGATTATAGCAACGGCAAGGCTGCTCGAAGATTATGTCGTACCGTTTTCAGCCGTCACGAACGGGCAGGATCTCGAATTTCTTGACTCTTGCTCTGAAAAGATAATCGGCTGTGGCTTCGAGGCCATACCCTCCCGGCAGGATCTTCTGAAAAAAGCCGAAGGTTTCCCGGTGAGGAGGATGAAGAACGGAAAGATCATCTATGAGCAGAGGATACTGTCCACCTACGATTCGATTGCCTGTCCCTCAAGTTGCAGCCTTAACGGCCCATCCTGATGCTGTCTGGAGGAATCTCCAGAAAAATCAAAGGGATAACTGCTATAATAGCGGTACCCCGGATCTGCGGTGCACTCTCTTATTGAGAATGAAAATACCTTAAGCGATGAATATTGCCGTCAGTAAATTTATCATCAGGTATCTTGAGAGGCTCGGAGTCGATTATGTCTTCGGCATCCCCGGTGCGCATATCCTGCCGGTCTTTGACGCCCTCTACGAATCGCCGATAAAGACCATCCTGGCCAAGCACGAACAGGGGGCCTCGTTTATGGCAGGCGGCTACGCGAAACAGTCCGGCAAGCCCGGCGTATGCATCGCAACTGCCGGCCCGGGCGCGACAAACCTTGTCACCGGCCTGGCCAATGCCTATATGGACCGCCTCCCCGTCTTTGCAATTACAGGTGAAACGCCGACATATTCTTTCGGCAAGGGCGCCCTCCAGGAGAGTTCCGGGGAAGGGTTCTGTATCAACCAGTTCGATATTTTCAGGGGGGTCACGCGTTATAACGGTGTTGTTCACAGGACCGACTATATGCTTAATCTCTTCAGGAATATCACCGGCGTTCTCCTTTCCGAAAATCCCGGTCCCGTCCTCCTGAGCTTTCCCTACAACGTTCTGAAGGAGACCGTCGACGAAACCCTGCTCGAAAGCATCAGTTTTACCCGCAGCCGTGCAGGTGCGGCGGCCGGTCCCGTACCCGTAAATGAAGTCCTTTCCATGCTGAAGAGTGCACAGAGGCCCGTCGTCGTCGCAGGACACGGCAGCGTCCTTGCCGGCGCAGAGGACTCCATCGCCCGTTTTTGTGCGGACACGAAAACACCCCTTGCGACAAGTCTCAAGGCGAGGGGCATAGTACCCGAGTCGTCGGGGCTCTCGCTCGGTATACTCGGCATAACGTCCAACGAGGCCGCCTTCCGTTACATTTCGGAAAAGGCTGACCTTGTCTTTATTGCCGGGGCGAGCTTCGGAGAAAGGACGAGCTACAACTGGAACAACAGGCTGCTGGCCGGGAAGAAGATAGTCCAGATAGACAACGACGAGTCCCAGCTCAACAAGGTGTTCTCCGCCGACATCGCACTCAAGTGCGACGTAAAGATTTTTTTCGACAGCCTCCTCGGGGCGCTTTCTTCCAACGGTTTTGTCCACAAGGATACGGAGGCGGTGGAGGATTATAAGGCCAGGTATGCAAACGGTGACCCCGGCGACAACGAATTCATCCTCGTCAGCCGCTTTCTCAGAAATATGAACGGATTTTTCAGGGACGGGGATGTGTCGATATTCGACGACAACATCATATACATGCAGAGGTTCTGCAGCGTGACGAAGAGCCGGAGCTACTTCCCGAACTCGGGGATTTCATCCCTGGGTCACGCCATACCGGCCGCCATAGGAGCGAAGCTCGCCACTGAAAAGCCTGTCATCGCCCTCCTGGGGGACGGCGGGTTCCAGATGTGCTGCATGGAGATCATGACCGCCGTGAGCCACGATATTCCCCTTACCGTAGTTCTCCTCAATAACTCCACTCTGGGCCTGGTGAGGAAGAACCAGTTCTACAACTACTCGGGGCGGTTCATCGCAAGCGAATTCGTGAACCCCGATTACGGGAAGCTGGCCGATTCTTTCGGTATCAGGTATTTCAGGGTGGCGTCGGAGGCCGAGGCCGATACGGTCCTTCAGAAAATCGATTTCGCGCATGACATCAATCTCATCGAACTGATCCTGAACAAAGATGAGTTTCCGAAATATTCGTCCGGCCGCTGACAGGTTTTCCCATCTTTTTCATTTCCTTGATCTTTTCAGCCAGGATGTGCCCCGGGAGGAAGCGGCAGGGGCTTTCGCGTTTCACGGAGGGTCCGTACCGGACGATACCGGACCGCTGAAGTCCGTCTATGAGAGGTCCCTCTCGTTCCTTGAGAACAAAACGGCCGAACTGGGTTTCAGGGATGACCTGCTGGAATTACAGAAGGGCCTCTATGGGGAACTGGAATACCTTTACTCCCTGGATCATCCCGATTCCAGACATCACTTTTTGGTCGTGGTGCCTGTTGCCGACAGGCCTTCGATGCTGAGGAACTGCGTGGAAAGCCTGATCGGACAGTGCAAAGATTTCGGTTACGGCGGGACGGCCGTCGACGGTGACGGCAACCGCTTCTTCAGAAAGGTGAGTCTTTTCCTGATCGACGACAGCGCGGAAGAGGGTAACCGGACCAGGATCAGGGAGATGGTGTCCGAGGCCGCCCGTATGGGCATCATGGCCCACTACGTGGGCATTGATGAACAGTCTGGCCTCTTAAAACATATAGCCGGGCTGACCGGGGAATCGTCTTTGCGGTTGACAGGCAGTCCCGGGAATGAACGGACCCCCCACAAAGGCGCCTCGGTGACGAGGAACCTTGCTTACCTTTACCTCAATTCTTTTATCCGAAGGCAGCGTAAGGACGAGAGGTTCCTGGTATATTTTCTCGACAGCGACGAGGAGTTCGGTATCAGGGTTCTGAGGGACGGGGCCGGCGCGGATATCCGGTTCATCAATTATTTCTATTGGCTCGACAGGATATTCAGTACAACCGGTATACAGGTTCTTACCGGGAAGGTCGTAGGCGACCCGCCAGTTTCTCCTTCCGTCATGATCAACACTTTTCTCGATGATGTTCTGCTTTTTCTTGAGACGGCTTCGCGGGTGCGGCCCGATGAGGCGTGCCCCTTCCACGGGGCTGAAAGACCCGGCGCTTTTTCGGCGGAATATCACGACATGGTGGAGCTCTTCGGATACGAACGGCCCGGGGCACTGAGCTATGATTGCCCCCTGTCCGGGGACCACACCGCCGGGGACTGTTTCCGCGCCTTTTCACAGGACGTACTGGATTTCTTCCACGGCCTTCACCCGACGAGGGTGCAGTTTTACCGGTATACCGCTGGTTTTACCCGCACGGAACGCGCCAGGACGGTTTACACGGGAAATTATGTCCTTACCCCGGATGCACTGAAATACTTCATCCCCTTTGCCGACCTGAAGCTGAGGATGGCCGGGCCCACCATGGGCCGGATTCTGAAGTCTGCTATCGGAGGGAGATTCGTCTCTGCCAGCCTGCCCCTGCTTCACCGCAGGACCAACCCGGACAGTTCCCGCGTATACAGGACCGGTATCTCGGGCTCAGAGGATTCGATTGACCTCTCCGGCGAATTTGTCAGACAGTTCTGGGGCGACGTCATGCTGTTTTCCGTCGAGTCCCTGGCGCGCTCGGGTTTCCCCGGGAGGCGACCGGACGTTTCAGAGATATCCCATGTCGTCAAGTCCGTCCAGGGCGACATATGGAGATTGTACAGGGAACAGAAGGCGGCGGCGGCCGTCAAGGCCGGGGCTGCAAGAGAACGCCTGCTGCGGGGGGACGGCTGGTGGAACAGGGGCGAGCATCTGGAAGACGCCGTGCGGAGTATGGAACTCCTATGCTCCATGGTAGATGACAACTTCGGCAAAGATTCGAAGAGCATGAAGAGTCTTTCCGCCCAGATCGATGAAGGGGGCCATACCGATCTCCTTATACGGGCGATACATTCCTTCCACGACGACCGGTCGGTCTGGGAGAAGCTCGTCGGGGCGGACATTCCCATTTCCCTGGCAGAAAAGAGTTGAACGCAGACCGTGATCAGTATATCGTGAAGATGCGGATCAGAATGGCAGCCTGCGCTGTGGTTCCTGGTTGTATAGCTGCTTCTGCAGTTGCTCCTGGATGATCTGCCAGCCCTCTTTCGTGTGGGGGATGACGCATTTGGAGCAGTCTTTCATCCCGGATGGCAGGACGGTAAAGTCGCCGGGGCAGGGAAGCAGGAAGAGGGGGCAGTAACAGAAGAGGCAGGAATGCCAGTCTTCAAGATTATGGCATGGGAGAAATTCACACTTGAAATTTATGAAATGTTTATAGCTCATCTTCTTTCGCCGGGAGTTTCATTTAAGGGGCTGCAATAAATTATATCACAGCATCCCCGAACATTCCGGTAACGGTGCCCGGCGCCCCCTGTCTGAAGGCCGTATCTTCGGTCCTCAGGGATGAAGGGCGCAGTTCCGACAGTTTTTCCCGCCCTTTCCCCTGCACATCCCGGAAATCCCGTGATGGCAGAGAGCGAAATCATATTTCAGCGGGTCTTCCGGGTCGAGGCCCTTCAGCGCCTCAGTTATCTCCACGGCGGTCTTCCAGTCCTGCGATTTCCTCTTTGTGAATTCCAGGCAACGTGAAATCCTTGCTATGTGGGTGTCAAGGGGAATGACCAGCTTGTTCTTGGGTATGCCCTTCCATATCCCGAAATCGATGTCTCTGTCCCGGACCATCCAGCGGAGGAAAAGGTTTGCCCGCTTGCAGGTACTGCCGCCGGCCGGGGAAGAGAGAAACTGTCTTAAGCCCCGGGGCCTGATGTTCATCCCATAGACCATGGAGGTATCGCTGCCGAGTATCCCGCTGACAAAGCCCGTCAGGCCCGCGCCGATGTCCCTGTCGTCTTCGCTGTAATGCCGCATGAAGGCGTTCAGCAGAGAGCCTTCCTTCTTCAGGACCTCATGGACCATGAAGAACAGGCAGAGGATATCCTCATTCTCATTGAACCTGTATTTTATTCCGGCGAAACGCCCGGCGTCCTTTTTCGGGTCGAAGCCGGCCAGGAACCCGGAGGGGCTGCCGCCCATCCGTGAAAATATTCTTTCAAGGACGTCCCTGAACAGCTCCACCCTCCCGTAGGCGAAACAGGAAGATATGAACCCCGCCACCTCGATGTCGGGGGACGAGACATACCGGTGGGGAAATTCAATCGGGTCATGCCGCATCCTCTCCCGGAAATCATAATCCCCGTAGAATCTGTCGAGCGTTCTCTTGATGTTCATCGGTTTAACCTATTATACCAGTCCACCGCCGCCGGTCCGGCTTCGATGCACCTTTTACGCTCCGTTTATTTTTCGAAACGAAAAGGCACGCTTACGGATACCTCTCCATCCCGATTGTTTTGTCAATACGCGACGGTCACGCCCGGACACATTGTTTGAACCAGACAACTTTGTCGCATTTTACATTCTTGTAGGCTTTTTTGTGATCATATTCTTTAAAAATCGCCCTGTTGCAAGTTGGCATGATTCTGGATATAAGAAAGACATGGCGTGAGCGGCGGGATAGCCGGTGTCATGTCACCTCAGTCGATGTAATGAGCAACTACGTATGGCGGGGGCAGAAACTCAGCAACAGCTACGTCGTCCAGCCTTCTGTGGGCATTACTTACGGTGACTTCGGTGCGAACATATGGGCGAACCTCGACAGCGACCCCGAAGCATTGGGGGCCGACAACAGGTTCAAGCATACTGAGACGGACCTTACGGCTACCTACGGTTTTTCTTTCGACAAACTGAGCCTTACGGCAGGATACATCTATTACGCTCTGGAGGGGACCAACGACACGCAGGAAGTCTATCTGTCAGCGGGTTATGACATGCTTCTCAGCCCGACGTTGACGGTGTACTACGATTTCGTAGAAGGGAACGGCGGCTTTGCAGTAGCGTCCATAGGGCATTCCGTCGCTATAACAAAAGACATCTCCCTTGATCTCGGCGCCTCGGCGAGTCTGAACCTGAACGACAAGGTTATGGGTCTGGACAAGGAAGGCAAGGATTTCACCGGTTTCTACAACGGCGAACTCGATGCGTCCGTATCGATCCCGGTCACAAAGGCCATCAGCGTGACGCCGAAGGCGGCATATTCATTCGCGCTCAGCAAAGACGCCAAACATGCCATCAGCAGTGTCAGCGACGACGGGACACATGACATTCTTTACGGGGGGGTCAACCTGACACTCAGCTTCTAAAAAGTTAAAAGTTTCGAAAGGAGAGGGCTATGAAAAAGTGGTTTGGTTTGGGAATACTTTTATTGTTTTTATTTGCGGGGGTGGTGTTCGCAGAGGAGCAGGTGCAGACGGCTAACCCTCCTTCGACGGTTGAGCAGACCGTGTCTGCTCAGCCGGCACCTGCGACATCCGCCGAAGCGTCTCCGCCGGTAACAGCCGAAGATGTCCAGAAACACGCCGACTATGTCTGGACGCTGATAGCGGCCTTCCTGGTGTTCTTCATGCAGGCGGGATTTGCGATGGTGGAAACAGGCTTTACGAGGGCCAAAAACGCCGTTAACATCATGATGAAGAATTTGATGGACTTTGCGATGGGCTCCCTCGCTTACTGGGCCATAGGGTTCGGCATCATGTTCGGTGTTACCGCGACCGGCTGGTTCGGCACTGACGGCTTCTTCCTCAGCGATTTCGTGAAGAGCCAGGACCCTTGGGTATTCGCCTTCTGGATGTTCCAGGTCGTCTTCGCCGCAACGGCCGCGACCATAGTATCCGGGGCGATGGCAGAAAGGACGAAGTTCGTCAGCTATCTCATTTACTCGGCCGTTATAAGCGCCTTCATATACCCCGTATTCGGGTCATGGGCATGGGGGAGTCTCTTTCACGGGGGAGGCTGGCTGGAGAAGCTGGGCTTCATAGACTTTGCCGGTTCGACCGTCGTCCACTCCATCGGCGGCTGGGCCGCCCTTGCGGGCGCCATTGCTCTGGGACCGCGCATAGGGAAGTACGGTCCGGACGGGAAGCCGAAGGCAATTCCCGGCCACAACATCCCGCTGGCGGCACTGGGTGTGTTCATCCTCTGGTTCGGCTGGTTCGGGTTCAACCCGGGCAGTACGACTGCTGCGACTACGGATATCGCAAAGATTGCCGTTAATACAAACCTGGCGGCGGCGGCCGGTACGATAGGGGCCCTGATCACGGCGTGGGTAATGTTCAGGAAGCCCGATGCAAGCATGACTCTCAACGGGAGTCTCGCCGGTCTCGTGGGGATAACTGCGGGCTGTAACAACGTGACTCCGATGGGCGCCGTCATGCTTGGCGGCATAGCCGGTGTGATAGTAGTCCTTTCAGTAGTGTTTATCGACAAGGTCCTCAAGGTCGATGACCCTGTCGGTGCGGTATCTGTGCACGGTGTTTGCGGTGCATGGGGAACGCTGGCAGCCGGCCTCTTCAACGCCGACGGCGTGACGGCTAAAATGCTGGGCGTCCAGGCACTGGGGGTGGCAACAGCCTTTGTCTGGTCCTTTACAACCTGCTTTATCCTCTTCAAGGTCATCAAGGCCGTTGTGGGCCTCAGGGTTTCCAGGGAGGAAGAGCTTGAAGGCCTCGACATGGAAGAGCACGGCAACGTGGCGTACCCTGACTTCCAGATACACCCGGCGAGAAGCTTCAGCACCGTACCGCCGTCGATGCCGCAGTCGGGTCTGCAGACCCAATGACCTTTAACAGCATGACACAGGAGGATGCATGAAAAAGATAGAGGCGATAATAAAGCCCTTCAAACTCGATGAAGTGAAGGACGCCCTTAATGAAATCGGCGTCCAGGGCATGACCGTGACCGAGGTGAAGGGGTTCGGCAGGCAGAAGGGACATGTCGAGCTTTACCGCGGGGCCGAGTACGACATCTCCTTCATCCCGAAGGTGAAGCTGGAGGTGGTGGTCACCGATGAAATGCTTGATACGGTGATGACAAAGATCGGGGAAAAGGCGAAGACGGGCAAGATAGGCGACGGCAAGATCTTCGTCTCGTCCCTTGAGCAGATTGTCCGGATCAGGACAGGCGAAACAGGAGAAGCAGCCATCTGATCCGCATTCGAATTGCCGGCCCTCCTCCGAATACCGGAATGAGGGCCGGCAACATATCCTGCCTTTATCAAGAGTCCGACAATCCTGAACCCCCGAGAAAAAGTCATGTTTTTCGCATCTGCGGGGGTAATTCCTCTGTGGTCGCCGATGAAGTTCTCCTGCAATAAAACGGGGCGCTGCCCCCGGGTCCAGGCTGCACATACAGAGATCAATTTGGCGGAGAGGTAAATCCTCCCTTTTTCTAAGAAGGACAGGAAGGATTTTCTTCCTAGCGGTAATTCCCGTGCACTGCTCCGCGGCTCAAAAAAAGGAAGGCTCGCAAAGATGGGGCGTACTTCGTACAAGATTGTCGCGAAATACAATAATGTTTGATAACTCCAGAAGAAAACTGTTCAAAAACAGGGTATTGCAAGTTGGCACGATTCTGGATATAAGCACGGCATGGCAAACGAAAGCGGGTCACTCAAGAGCAGGCTTCGGGAGATGGAAAGGGAAGAGATAATCAACGCCCTCAGGGAATGTAACTGGGTCATGGCCAGGGCGGCACGTAAACTCGGTATCACCGAAAGGATGATCGGGTACAAGATCAGGAAATACGGCTTGAGGATCAAGGAGGTGAGATGGATAGAAGATAGCGAGTCAGGGCGGCAAGACCGGCGGTGACGCCGGAGGTGATACTTTCAAAAAGACCCGGGGGGGATATTTTCACCACAGTTTGGACAGAGATGTTTTGGATTCATTAAATGACCAGTAAGAGACGGGACACCCAGGCACGGCGCGCAGACAGTGAGCGGACGCTGCAGGGGAAAGGAGATATAATGATGAAAAAATTACTTGTGGTGATGCTTATAGTAATCAGTGTGATGCTGACGGCGGGGGTTCTGCTCGCCGATAACCAGACACAGCCAAATGCCGGGCCTGCAACCCGGCAGATGCAGCCGGCCCAGCCGGCACCCGCGCCGGCACCGGAACTGAAGCCGGACCCGTCCGGCGCAAATACCGGAACCGCGGCAGACGTGATCGGCGCAACCAACGGGGCGCCCTCCGCGGACGATATGAAGAACCTGTCGTCGAAGGAGCCGCTGGCGGCAAAGCTGGCCGACGTGATCGGCCACAACAGGATAGCCATCAATTTCATGTGGACGCTCATCTGCGGGTTCCTGGTAATGTTCATGCAGGCCGGTTTCGCCATGGCCGAGACAGGCTTTACCCAGGCCAAGAATGCAGGCCACACGATGGCCATGAACTTCATGGTTTACGGAATCGGCATGCTCGGCTACTGGATCTGCGGTTTCGCGCTCCAGATGGGAGGCGTGGGAGGCGGTAGCCTCGGCAGCGGTCTCGGCCTGCTGAACAACGAGGTCACCATTCACCTGTTCGGCAAGGCCTTCGGTCTCTTTGGAACGAAAGGGTTCTTCCTTTCAGGCGTAACCTACGACACCGCAATCTTCACGCTATTTCTGTTCCAGATGGTCTTCATGGACACGACCGCGACCATCCCCACAGGTTCCATGGCTGAGCGCTGGACTTTCAAGTCTTTCATAATTTACGGCTTTTTTATCGCCGGTATCGTTTATCCGCTGTACGCCAACTGGGTGTGGGGCGGTGGCTGGCTGTCGCAGCTCGGCAGTAATTTCGGTCTCGGCCACGGCACACTCGACTTTGCAGGCTCTTCCGTTGTTCATATGACGGGCGGTGTGGCCGCCCTCGCAGGGGCCATGGTCCTCGGCCCCAGGCTCGGGAAATTCAAGCCCGACGGGACACCTAACGCCATACCGGGTCATCACATCCCGATGGCGATGGTCGGGTGTTTCATACTGGCCTTCGGATGGTTCGGGTTCAACGCCGGCTCTACTCTTGCAGGCGGCGACCTGAGGATCGGCGTAATCGCTACAAACACGATGCTGGCATCGGCTGCTGGGGCCTTCTCGTCGATGCTCTACATGTGGTTCAAATACGGCAAGCCGGACATCTCAATGGCTGCCAACGGTTTGCTGGCAGGTCTGGTCGCCATCACGGCGCCCTGTGCGTTCGTGAACTCGGTCTCGGCCGTTATTATCGGACTTGTGGCCGGTATACTGCTCTGCATCAGCGTCTTCTTCGTGGAGAGGACCCTGAAGATCGATGATCCCGTCGGGGCCGTTTCCGTACACGGCGTCAACGGCGCCTGGGGCCTGCTGGCCCTCGGTCTCTTTGCCGACGGCACTTACGGCGACGGTCTGAACGGCGTGGCCGGCACCGTCAGAGGCCTTTTTTACGGAAACGCCTCCCAGTTTGCCGCCGAAGTGGTGGGGGTCCTGACGAACTTGATCTTTGTGTTCGTGACCATGTATGTCTTCTTCAAGGTGCTCGACATGATAGTCCCGTTGAGAGTACCCGAAGAGGTGGAGCGGGAAGGTCTCGACCAGGCTGAAGTGGCGGTGAGCGCCTATCCTGATTTCGCGATTCGCCACACACACAGATAGGAGAAGACCATGAAAAAGATAGAAGCCATAATCAAGCCTTTCAAACTCGATGAGGTGAAGGACGCCCTCAACGAAATCGGAGTCCAGGGCATGACCGTGACGGAAGTGAAGGGGTTCGGCAGGCAGAAGGGCCACGTAGAACTCTACCGCGGGGCCGAGTACGACATCTCCTTCATCCCGAAGGTGAAACTGGAGGTGGTGGTCTCCGATGAAATGCTGGAGAAGGTGATCTCGAAGATCGGCGAAAAGGCGAAGACAGGCAAGATAGGCGACGGCAAGATCTTCGTCTCGTCCCTTGAACAGATCATCAGGATAAGGACGGGCGAAACAGGAGAATCCGCCATCTAGCCGCGCACCTGAATTGAAGGCCCTCCCCTGGAACACCGGAAGGAGGGCCTTCAATTCACCAATATCCCGAAAAACGAAGACAGGACCGGGAAATTCTCTATAATAAACCGATGATATTATCAAGAGCGTTCCATGTCGTTTCTTGCAGGAAAGTGTTCCGGCTGTTGTTACCGGGAAGGGGTGAGAAATGAGTCCCACGGCGTCACTGCCTCAGCCCATTGTCATGAACACCACATTCTGGTCGGCAACGGCGATATTTCTCATAGCCTACGCCGCTATCATTTCCGATAAGATCCACAAGACTGTCATTGCTCTTGTGGGAGCGTCCCTCGTCCTGGTCTTCTCGATCCTGACACAACATGAGGCCTTCCACATGGAGGAGTTCGGGATCGACTGGAATGTCATCTTCCTCCTTGTATCCATGATGATCATCATAAACATCATGAGGCCGACGGGCGTTTTTGAATATATCGCGATCAAGAGCGCAAAACTGGCAAAAGGCAAGCCGTTCCGGATCATGGCCGTTTTTGCGGTAGTCACCGCAGTCCTGAGCGCATTCCTGGACAATGTTACAACGGTCCTCCTGATATCTCCCGTAACACTACTCATTGCGGACGCCCTGGATGTTGACCCCATACCGTACCTTATCTCCTGTGCCCTGGCATCTAACATCGGAGGCACGGCCACTCTGATAGGCGACCCGCCGAACATCATGATCGCGTCGAAGGCTCATCTTGACTTCATGGAGTTCGTCTACAACCTGACACCGGCCATCATTGTCATACTCATCGTCTACATTGCTGCTATGAAAATAATCTGGGGCCGGAAGATGAAGACCCGGGAGGAGTTGAGGGAGAGGATCATGGCCATGAACGAGAGGGACGCCATAAAGGACAAAACGATGCTCGTAAAGTCTCTCGCGGTCCTTGCCCTGGTCCTTGCGGGATTCGTGCTCCACGGCACCCTCCACCTCCAGCCCGCCACAGTAGCTTTGGGCGGGGCCGCTCTTCTCCTTCTTCTCTCGGGACATCACGGGCTGCACGAGATCTTCGCCGAGGTTGAATGGCCTACCATATTCTTCTTCATGGGGCTCTTCATCATCGTAGGCGCGGTGGTAAAGGTCGGACTTGTACGGTGGATGTCCGTCCGGGTCCTCGACCTGACCAGGGGCAACCTCTTTTCTACGTCCATGCTGGTCATTTGGTTCTCCGCCTTTGCCTCGGCGTTTATAGACAACATCCCCTACGTGGCGACGATGAACCCGCTTATTATCGACCTCGCAAAGCAGATATGGCCGAATGAACCGGTCGCCCATGTACTGCACCACCCCCAGCTTCTGCCCGTGTGGTGGTCCCTGGCCCTCGGTGCCTGTCTCGGCGGCAACGGAACAGCGATAGGCGCGTCGGCGAACGTCATCGTTGTAGGGATGTCCGAGAAGATGGGCAGGAAGATCTCCTTCAGGCGGTTCATGTTTTACGGGATGCCCGTGATGATCATGACCGTGGCGATTTCGACGCTTTATGTATGGCTTAGGTACTACGCGTTCCGCTGACAGCCCTGGCCCGCACACGGAAGTTTTCAAGTCTCACAATTCTTTTATCGATTACAGTTGCAGTTTTCCGAAGTTGCTTTAAACTATCATCAGATAAGTGCCGGCAGCCTTGGCCGGCTCTGTCTATTTCAATTTGTTTGTCTAAGGACCGACGACCGGGGGTTGACATGAAAGAACGGCGTGGTAGGCAGAAGACAGCGGTATATACGATCGGCCATTCGACAAGACCTGTCGCGGAGTTCATAGAGATTATCAGGGCCTTTGGAATAAAAAAGGTTATAGACGTGCGGACAATCCCGAAGTCCCGGCATAATCCCCAGTTCAACGAGGAGTTGTTGAGGGAGAGCCTGAAGGCGGTCAGAATCGGGTATCTTCGTATGTAGGGACTCGGGGGGCTGCGGCACGCGCGCGAGGACTCGCCGAACAAGGCATGGAGAAATGCATCGTTCAGGGGCTTCGCCGACTACATGCAGACGGAGGAATTTGAACAGAACCTCGGAAAGCTCGCGGAGGAGGCGGGGAAGCAGGCTACGGTCATCATGTGCGCCGAGGCGGTCCCCTGGCGGTGCCACAGATCTCTGATAGGAGATGCCCTGCTCATTCGCGGAGTATCGGTGGTTCACATCATGGGCATAAACTCCATCAGGGACCATAACCTGACGCCATGGGCACAGGTCGAAGACGGGAGAATAAGCTATCCTGAGACGGTGTCTGGAAGTGTCAGGGATGCAGAAGGCCAGGCCCGGGAGCATCGACGTTACTGACGTGAAGCCTGTCAAGCCGTCCAGGAAAGATTGAATAAAGCTGATACCGTGGCTGCTTTTCAGAATTTGCATCGCCGTTCATGCGGGGCCGGTTGTTTTCAAAGGCCTTCCCGGCCGGGTAAAATATAGAGTAACCATTATCAACATCTTAGAGGTGAACCAATGAAAAGCATCAAGGGAACGAAGACGGAGAAGAACCTCCTGACTGCATTTGCAGGTGAGTCGCAGGCCAGAAACCGATATACCTATTTTGCCTCGCGGGCAAAGAAGGAGGGTTACGAACAGATCGCTGGATTCTTTCTGGAAACGGCCGACAACGAAAAGGAGCACGCAAAAAGACTCTTCAAATTTCTTGAAGGAGGCGAGGCGGAAGTGACGGCCTCTTTCCCCGCCGGGGTGATAGGGGATACAGGCGCGAACCTCCAGGCCGCGGCCGCCGGAGAAAAGTACGAGCACTCGACCATGTACCCCGGGTTCGCAATGGCCGCGGACGAAGAAGGCTTCCCGCTGGTAGCCGCCGTATTCAGGGCTATCGCTGTTGCCGAGAAGCAGCACGAGAAAAGATATCTGGGTCTGTTGGCAAACATAGAAAAGGCCCGTGTCTTCAGGCGCGAAGCACCAACGAAATGGAAATGCCGCAATTGCGGGTATATCCATGACGGCATAGACGCGCCGTCAAAATGCCCTGCCTGCGACCACCCCCAGGCGCACTTCGAGCTCTTCGGGGAGAACTGGTAGGGAAAGGCTATAATATGTACGGGGCACGGGATACTTTAGCAGGTATATGACCGGCAGCGGGTTTCCTCTGCCTGTGTATGTAACATGGACCAAACTCCGTCGAGTCAGGAACTTCACCATGAAATTTTCGGTTCAATCCTTGACAGGACCGAAATGACACCATTTCTCCTGGTGCCGGCGAGGGATTATGCAACGGCCCTTCCCCGGGCTGCCAGGATGATGGGCAACCGCGGGTTCGACATCCTCGACAACGCCGAACTCCAGGAGAGTGAGAAGGGACGGGCAAACATGTATATCGACCGCGTGTGCAGGTACTTTCTCGCCTGGCTCTTCCCTTTTGCGAGAAAGCAACTGGAGGGACTCGTTGCGTTGCAGTCAGCCAACGCAGACCTGTACCGTCGCTGTCTGCATGCGATTGGTGAAATCGAGTCGGTATTGAAGAACGCGGAGTTCCGGCGGATCGTAAGCGAGGACCCCCGGCACCTTTTCCTGCTGGCCTCCTCGCGGAGATATCCTCGCGTTTTCCACGGGTATAAGGGAAGCGCCCTTGCCGTCCCGGCCGCCTGGCAGCAGATGGCCTGTTCAATACTCAAGATGGGACACCTTATCAAGTCGGTGGAAGAGGACAGTCAGGACATCAACGATTACGCTCAGCTGGGTTATTTTCTGAGAGCACATGGGCAGAGACTTGACGACCTGTACCGGTACGGATGGGACAATCCGAAGCATATTCCCGACAATGAGCCTGCGCAGAGGGCCTTTGTCAAGGTCTCGACGTTCTTCCACAAGTTGAGGGAGTCGCTGACGTTCGATGAAAACAAGGGGTGCCTTGTCTTCAACAGCGGGGACGGGGTATCAGTCGACATCGTCGAGATCAAGTCCAGGCTGAAGAGTCCCGAAAGCATGTTCACCAAACTCGGCAAAGACGTAGAGGGGGAGGCGTATGATATCCGGGACATCCTGGCAATCACCTTTATCCTGAAGAGCATGGACGACACGCTGACGCTCTTTCATGCATTGCAGAAAAGGGGCGTGATCCTGCAGGAATACACGGCATCCCATTCTATTACCCAGACCCTCTTTGAGGACCCCGAAAGCATGCGTGAAGCGGTGAGAAGGCTGATGGTCAACATCGCGCGAAGCGGCGGCACCGACGCCGCGCCGGGAGAAGAAGATCTCCTCGCCAATGCAAAGACGTTCTACGAGGCCCTGAGTGTAAACGCCGCCAGAAACCTGCACTCTTCGCTCGGACACAGGAAGTTCCAGTGCAAGATCGCCTTTTCAGTGCCGATCCACCGGGCCGCGGATACAAACGAAATCATGATCCCGGGCACGCCGGTCTATATGATGCGGGCCAAGGTCCGGAAGAGGACTCAGCAGGACACGCTGGGAGTGGAGCTGCGCATATCCGACGAACAGAGCTGGCGTGCTTCCGAACAGAAGGGAGACTCCCACCACGATTCCTACAAATTTCGCCAGCTGGTCCTGGTGATGAACAGGGTCTTTTCCGGCAGGTTCCGTCTGTCCGGGGAAGATCTTGCCGGGCTGAGAAAAGATCAGGAAGCCCTCTTCCCCTGAAGGGGGTGATCAACCGGCTTCATATATGCTCGGGAGCGTTGGAATCATCAAGCGAGGAGAGATTTTTCCCGAGGCCTTCGGAACGGCGCGGAAGTTTATTTGTGGTTTCCGTATTTCGACATATATGACATCAGACCGAAGATACTCTTTGATCTCTGGTCGATAACATCTATTGCATGTTCGAACCTTCCGAATCTCTCCGGCGGCGGACCTCCGGCAAACGATTCTTCCGCTTTTTCCATTGCCTCCATGATCCCGAGACCCTCTGGGCTTCCCGAAAGTTCGTCTCCCCACATGTCCTTTGCCAAAAGGAGAGCACCGAAAAGCATCTTCCTTATCCCCACCACCTTACGTTCCAGTCTTCTGATTCTTTCCTCGTCAGACATGTCGGCAAAATGGACCACTTCGACCTCCGTTCGACCTCCTGAGACTGCCCGCCGCGGCATGCGGCCCTGATCAAAGAATAGTCCATCGAGGGATACTCTGCAAATAGTCGGTCTCTTCGCCGGGCTGAGGCGGCATCCGGGCAGCATACGGAATATTACCGTTGTAACCCGACTCCGGATTTCATAAACTTTAATTAGAGATCATTCTGATAAGAAGAAAAACTGACAAGACGTCGGATTATTCCGGCAGGCTGAAACCTGAAAGGGGGCACTCAAGTGAATAAGGCTTTCAAAATAATAGGGATAATCGTTGCCGTTGTAGCGGTCATCATCATAGGCCTTACAATCTTCGTCAAGTCGTATCTGACGGACGCACGCATACGCACCTTCGTCACTGAAAGTGCCGAGTCCTCCCTGCACAGGAAGGTTTCACTCGGCGCCATCTCGGTGAGCATCTTCAGCGGCATTTCGGTGAAGGACTTCGAGATCAAGGAGCAGGACTCCGACAAGGACTTTGTGAAGGCCGACGCCTTTGTCCTGAAATATCAGCTTCTGCCGCTCCTTTCACGAAGACTGGTCATCGACCAGCTTGGAATCGAGTCGCCCAGTATCCTGATCAGAAAGAATGCCGACGGTTCCTTCAATTTTCCGGATATAACGGGGAAAAAGGGAAAGGCCGCTCCCGAAAAGAAGGAGAAGGGCGGACCGTCAGGTCTTCCCGTGAGCCTGAGTGTGCGGTCGCTCCGCATCGACAGGGCCCGGATCGAATACTCCGATCCGGCCGGAACGGTAAAGAAGGCCCTGATCGGCCTCGATGCGGATATGTCCGTCGAGGGGCGGTCCAGGGATGTTATCGGGTCCTCAGGAAAGGCAAAGATCGAGCTGCTTGAGGTTTTGCTGAAAGACCGGCCCAAACCGGTCACTAATATCCACGTTTCACTTCAGTACAGTGCCGATGCGAACCTTGCTGAGAAGAAGTTTGAGATCCGCGATGCATCGGTGACTGCGCTGGGCGTGCCTGCAACGATGAAGGGTACGGTGAATTACGGAGAGCCGCTTTCTTACGCAGTTGAGGTGAACGCGCCGTCGGTAAACCTTGCCGACGTGCAGAAGGCCGCTGCTGGTTTCCTGCCTTCCGGTATAGGGATCAGCGGAGTCCTGTCGATGAAGGTGGCGGCCGTGCAGAAGGGCGCTAAGGAGGCCAGGCCGGCCTTCAGCGGCGAGATAAAGCTCGACAGGGTCGCAGTTCAGGTGAAGGACATGAAACCAGTCTTCAGCGGCACAGTGACCCTCTCGCCGGAGCAGGTCGGGTTCAAGGCGATGAAGCTCGTGGCCGGAGACAGTTCGGCCGACATAAGCGGCCGGATAGAGAATTATTCGACGAACCCCGACATCCGCATCGATGTCACGAGCGGCATGCTTAATCTCGACAGCATCATGCCTCCTCCGGGAAAAGGCAAGTCAGGGGAGGCGGCTTCAGCGGCGTCGCATAGAGAGAAGAAGGCAGAGAAGGAGTTCGGGCCTCTGAAGACGAAGATCACGGTCGAAGGGAATGTGGCGATCTCAAAGATGCTTTATAAGGGTATTACGGTTCAACATCTGAAGGCGCACTATACGTTCCGCAATAGTATCTTTACCCTTGCCGCGCTCACGGGCGACACTCTGAGCGGCAGTTTCAGGGCGAAGAGCACGGTGGACCTCTCGAAGAGGGGGACTTCCTATACCCTGAATGCCGGGGCGGACGGCATCAAGCTGGAAGATATCACCGCCGCCTTTGCCCCGAAGGCGAAGGGTATGCTTTTCGGGAGCCTGTCGGCCCGCGCCGACATCAGCGGGGCCGGTTCCGTGAGTGAGACCATCAAGCGCAACCTGAAAGGTAAAGGTGCCTTCAACGTGAAGAACGGCATGATAAAGAACGCCCCGATCTCCGACGGACTTCTGGCGATCCTGGGCCTCCAGAGCCTGAAAGAGATCCCCATGGACAAGGCCGAAGGGACATTTGCCATCTCCGGCGGAGTCATCGACCTGAAGAGCTTCATCGCCAGTAAAGACCTGGCGATGGACGAATCCGGAACCGTCGGAATGGACCAGAGGCTCAACATGGGCATTCTCGTGAAGGTCTCGGACAAACTTTCACCCAGCCTGCTGGCACAGTCCGGTATATCGCAATTTTTGTCGGAAGAGAAGGGGTGGACCACAGTCCCCCTGAAACTGACAGGGACGATCGTCAGACCGTCGTACGGCGTCGATACACAGGCGATCGGCAAGACCATCAGGAAGAGGGCTGGAGAGGAGATCTTCAAGGCGCTCTCCGGCGAAAAGAAGAAATCCTCTGAACAGCCCGCGAAAGGAGAACAGCCCTCCGGTACAAAGAAGAAGGGCAGTTCCCCCGAGGATCTGCTCAAGGGGTTTTTCAAGTAGCGGGCAGGGTTTTGGGCTTGGAACATAGGGGGCGAAAACTCGCTTTTTTGGCGCAGGGGTTCGACCTCCTTTGTTCCTCCGCACATCTACCAATAAACCGGTAGCAGGGATTGACAATCATGTCTGCTTCCGGTATTCTTATTCAAATATTCCTATATTTGAATAGGAGGTTCAGCTTCGATGATTTCTCAAGCCGACAAGATAGAGGTCCTGAAGGTCATTGCCCACCCCGTAAGAATACAGATACTGGAGGAGCTAAGAAAGGGGGTAAAATGCGTGAGCGATCTGGAAGAGTTTTTTGATATCCGGCAACCCAACATTTCGCAGCATCTTTCGTTGCTCCGGCGGCATGATCTGATCGATTTCTATGTCGACGGCAGGCTCCGCTGCTACTTTCTCAAGGAGCCCTTCATCCCAGATCTGCTGGAATTGCTCAGGAAAGACTACGAGGAGGACCTGCCGGCTCCGGCCTGCTGTCCCGTGACCAGGAGAGGAAAGTATCCCGGGGACAGAAGTAATTGATCAAGACGGGAACCATTGTTCATTTCGAGTACATATTATCAGGAAAAGCGATGAAATATTATCTTTCACCGCAGGAGGAAACGACATGAAGAAAGAGATAACCTTATTCTTCTCTACGACGCCGTATAGTTTCGAAAACACCCACACCATCACAAGGCTTGCGGACGCGGCCCTGAAGAAAGGGCATAAGGTGAGGCTGATTGCTTCGGGAGACGGGGTCTTTTCGATAGTGAAAGGCCAGGTGCCGAAGTCTCTCGCCGCCCTGGAAGACCTTGTCGAAAGAGGTCTCAAGGTGGACATATGAACGGGCTGCATGCAGGGCCGCGGTCTTGCGGCTGAAGACTCTATCGAAGGCGGAGAGATGAGTTCACTGAAGGGTCTCTTGAACGTAATCAGGTCAAAGCCGATATTTCTGAATTTCGGGATATAGGAGGACAACACAATGGGAGGCATAAGCATAATCCTCAGAAGACCGCCCTATGGTTCTGTTGAAGCCGCTGAGGCCATAAGGCACGCCCTTGGCGGGATAGGCGAAGGTATCGCGGTAAAGCTCATTCTGACGGACGGAGGAGTGCAGTCTGCGCGAAAGGACCAGGATGTCTCAGGCACGGCATATCTCAGTGCTGAAGAAGGAATAAGAGACTGTCTTGATATGGGCGTTGCCATATACGCTGACATGGTTTCGTTGGCAGATGCCGGTCTCTCTGTTGACGATGTAGTGGAAGGGATCGTATTTGCGGATGACTCAAAGATAGCCGAGGTGGTCAAGGAATCGGACACCACATTGATTTTTTAATCTGATTTGTGAGGAGGATGTATGCTGGTGATAATAAAGAGCGATCCGGGCACCCCTGAAGGACGGAGGGGCGTTAAGGTTGCGCGCGATATGTTTGCCGACATCGTTCTGCTGCAGAACGGGGTCTACTTTCTACAGGGACAGAGGCTGGAAGACCTTGGGTTCTATCGTGCCACCTATGTGCTGGAAGATGACAGGAGATTAAGAGGCCTGAAGCCGGCTGGTGCCGACAAAAATATAAAAGACATCAGTTACGATGGCCTTGTCGACTTGATGGTGGAAAGCGACAAGGTAACAGGCATGTTTTAACTAACCATTAAGGGGAGGCTGACATGGCGAAAATACTGGTTTTGGGAGGTTCTTTCGGCGGTCTTACGGCCGCATTTGAACTGAAAAGGCTTCTGGGAAAAAAGTCGGACATCACCGTAATGTCCGATGACGAAAAATTCGTTTTTGTACCCTCGCTCCCCTGGCTTTCAATGGGCTGGAGAAAGGCCGGGGACATTACCCTGTCCGTAAAGCCCATTCTCGAGAGAAAGGGCATATCTTTTCTTCACGAAAAGGCAAAAGGGATCGAGGCCGACTCATCAAAGGTCATTACTGAAAAAGGGGAGACACCGTACGACTACCTCGTCATAGCGACCGGTCCCTATCTCGCCTTTGAAGAGGTCCCCGGCCTCGGCCCGGGAAAGGGCCATACGGAATGCATCTTCACACTCGAGCAGGCCGAGAGGGCGTACACTTCGTGGAGCCGGTTTCTTGAAGATCCCGGTCCTCTGGTTACAGGCTCGGTCCAGGGAGCCAGCTGCCTGGGCCCCCCTTATGAATATGCCTTCGAGGTGGACAGCGCCCTCCGGGAGCGGAAGATGAGGCATAAGGTGCCGATGGTATTCGTGACTTCAGAGCCCTACATCGGGCATTTCGGCATAGGGGGATTAAGAAATTCAAAAAGAATGATGGAAGACGAATTCGCGAGAAGGGACATCAAGGTCATCACAAACGCTATCGTCCAGGAGTTTACGCCGTCGGAGGTGAAGCTGAAAGACGGTACGGATATTCCCTTTAAACTTTCCATGTTCGGCCCGGCGCTGAAAGGGGTGCCTGCCGTGGCCGACCTCGGGAACCCGAGAGGGTTCATCCCCGTCGACGGAAGATACAGGCATACAAAATACAGAAACATTTTTGCTGTCGGCGTTGCCGTGGCGATGGCGCCTCCGGAAAAAACTCCTGTCCCTACAGGAGTTCCCAAGACCGGACATATGACGGTAAACATGGCAAAGACGGCCTCGAGGGCCATCGCGTCCGATATAGCAGGTTCCGCCGTTCCGGAAGAAGCGCCAATAGGCGTCAAATGCCTGATGGACATGGGGAATACGGCGGCATACATGAGGGCTGACCCTGTTCTTCCGCCCAGGCAGGAGTCGGTCTTCGAGGAAGGCAGGCGGTTCCGGTGGGCGAAGCTCGCATTCGAAAGATATTTTCTCTGGAAGATGAAGAACGGGTTAGTAACTGGCCTTAGCCATCGCGTTTGAGGTGGAATGCCGGTTTAAAGTATGGTATTATGTTTTACCCGGGATGCGGGGTGATTCTTATTTATTGTGCGGCCCTGAAAACGGGCCCGGAGGTGGGGCTTATGAAGGTAAAAGCGTTGCTGGAGACTAAGGGGAAGGATGTGGTGTCCATCGATGACCATTACACGGTGGAGGATGCGATCAGGTCGATGAACGCCAGAAAGATCGGCGCGCTCATGGTGAACGACAGAGGCAAGACAGTCGGCATCTTCACTGAACGGGACGTAGTGAGGTGTTACATAGCCAACGCGGGGAAGAGTTTCAAGGAAATTTCCATAAAGGACGCGATGACAACGGACCTGATGGTCGCCGAAATGGAAGATGATCTCAGTGACGTAATGGCCATCATGATCGAGAAGAATATCAGACACCTTCCCGTGATAGAGGATGGGCAGGTCATCGGCATGCTATCCATAAGGGACATCGTGCAGACCCATGTGGGGAAACTTACATCGGAGATCCATTATCTAAAGGACTACATCACGGGGTATTGAGAGAAGAGTGGTTAGCTGAAAATCTCCCCCTCACCCCTGCCTGTCGCAGGCAGGCCTCTTTGCCAAAGGAGTACTATCCCTCCCATTGGTAAGCAGTTTATGAAGGACTTTATAATCAGTGATGCCGGGCTGAATGCTCTTTGCCTTGCTTTGCCTGTTGCCTCCAACCTATCGCCTGTCCTTGACTCTTGCCTGCGCCTCAATCCATTCATAATTTTTTCACAGTAAATCCATATAATAAAGGTCTAGGGAACCGCATGGAAGACCGGAGTTGATTCCACCCGCAGTTTATCTGTTAACGACTTTGCGCGAAAATCGTTTCCCTGATCCTGTTAAATTACTCATCAAACCGGAGGATCCAAGAAGTGATAGAATATAATAGATTTATAAAATATGCTTATGCATGACAAGATCGAAAAAATCATAAAGCGATACAGGGAAAAGAACGGGAACATAATATTTCTCCTGCAGGAGACGCAGGCGGCATTCGGCTTTATCCCCAGGGAGGCCGTCGCCTTCTTCTCCGAAGAGCTCGGCATCGCCCCCAGCCGTTTTTTCGGCATTGCCACATTTTACTCCCAGTTCAGGCTGCACCCGACGGGCAGGAACAGGATAACGGCCTGCTGCGGGACCGCCTGTCACGTCAGGGGCGCCGAAAAGATAATAAGGAGCCTCAGGCGGGAGCTGCAATTGCCCGAAGGGGAAGACACAACGGCCGACGGCGAGTTCACGCTTGATGAGGTTGCCTGTCTCGGGACATGCAGTTTCGCGCCGGTCGTCCTTGTAAACGGAGATGTCCGCGGCAGGGCCAACCCGCAGAAGGTGACCCATGAGATAAGGTCGCTGAGGAAGAAGAATGAAGGCTAAGACGGTCATAAGGGTTTGCATGGGACCGGCGGGCATTGCAGCAGGCGGCAAGGCGGTCCTTGATGCGTTCAGGAAGGCCTTGTCGGAGGCTTCAGCGGAGGCCGAAGTGATGGAGAATTGCTCCTCCCACCAGGTCGGATGCCCGGGGCTCTGCGCACGTGATGTGCTAGTGGAGGTCCAGACGGGCGATGCCAGGACGGTCTACCAGTATGTGAAACCGGACATGGTGGAGAGAATAGTGAACGATCATATCGTGGAGGGTACCCCCGTGGAAGAATGGAAGATTGACGGCACGTACGATTCCTTCTATGGGAAGCAGGTCAAAGTAGTGCTTGCCGACTGTGGCAGGGTAGACCCTGAGGACATCAAATCCTACATCGAGGCCGGGGGATATGAGCCGGCCCGCAGGGTCCTTTACGCCTGGACGCCGGAGGACGTGATCGAGGAGATAAAGTCCTCAGGCCTCAGGGGCCGTGGCGGTGCGGGCTTCCCGACAGGCTTGAAGTGGGAACTGGGAAGGAGGAGCAGCGGCGATATCAAGTATATTGTCTGCAATGCCGACGAGGGCGACCCGGGCGCCTTCATGGACAGGGCGGTCATAGAAGGGAACCCCCATTCGGTGATCGAGGGCATGATCATCGGGGCTTACGCCGTCGGGGCCCGCAGGGGGTATGTATACATCAGGGCCGAATACCCCCTGGCGGTGGAGAGGCTTCAGCTCGCCCTTGAGCAGGCGTCGCGCAAGGGCTTTCTCGGAAGCAGCATCTTCGGCAGCTATTTTGATTTCGACATCGAGATCAGGCTCGGCGCGGGGGCCTTCGTCTGCGGGGAGGAAACGGCGCTCATCGCGTCGGTGGAAGGACAGAGAGGCATGCCGAGGTCAAAGCCGCCCTTTCCGGTCAACAAGGGCCTGTGGCAGAGACCCACAGTCATCAACAACGTCGAGACCCTTGCCAATATACCTTCCATAATAAGGCACGGGGCGGGATGGTATTCCTCCTACGGGACGGAGCGCTCAAAAGGAACAAAGGTCTTCGCCCTTACGGGGAAGATAAAAAATACCGG
>JARRRD010000023.1:0-18197 GCA_037381085.1 Candidatus Sulfobium sp. | reverse complement strand
CTTATTTTATCGACTTGTGGAACACCCCGAATCCCGTTTCAAGGGCGTTGCCGGTGCTGACTTTTTCTGAAAGCGGGACGCTGCGGATAGACAGGTACGCCGGGCAGGTGGAAGACAAGAGTAAAGTGGGTGACCACTTCTATTCGGACAAGGCCCCCCTGCCCACGTTGATTGTCATTCCATTCTACGAGGCACTCAAGGCACTCGGTCTTGATAAAATCGGCGTAAAGGCATCTCAGAGGTTTCCCATCTATATCTGGAGGACTCACGGGGTGGCGGACGGGCGGGAGCTTGCCTTCAACGAGATAGTCCCGGTTCTCTGCATCGGGAGCTTCCTCTGTGGTTCCCTGCCGTTTGCGGTAATCGTCTCGCTCAGTTTCTTGAGCATCAGGGACAGGCATCCTCCTCTTTCGCCGGTCATAATGGTAATGACGGCATTTTACGGGTCGCTGCTGTTCGTCTTTTCAGGCACTTACTTTAATCATCTCTTTGCCGGCCTTCTGCTCCTGCTCAGCTATATCTTTCTGAAAGAACGGAAGTTTGTCCTGTCGGGACTGTTGGCAGGGTTAAGCTTCCTTTCCGAATATACCGTGGGACTGGTTTTCCCCTTGTGGGCACTGCTTATACTGATAAACGAAAAGCGAATCACAAAGTCTCTCTCTTTTATCGCCGGAACGCTCCCGTCCCTCATTTTCATCGCGATATACAATTATGTCATCACCGGCACTCCTTTCGTAATGTTGAATGCCTATCATTATGCTTACGGAAAGGAACTGAGCCATGATTACGGATTCAGGTCCCCGTCCCTCAAATCTCTGTGGGGACTCTCCTTCAGCGGCTCCATGGGGCTGTTCGTATTCGCCCCCGTGCTGGTAATAGCCGGTTATTATCTTCTCAGGGCGTGCCTCAGGAAAGGCTACATTGCTAAGCTTCCCGCGGACTATCTGGCCGTATTCAGCCTGATCTTCTTCTTTGTCATGGCATCTTTTTTTACCTGGTGGGGAGGATGGAGTTATGGTCCGAGATACCTGATAGTTCTGGCTGTCCTTCTTATTTATGAGGGCATAAGGTTGATATCCGGGTCCCCTTTCAGAAGGGGTTTCTATCTGGCATTCACGGTTTATGGGCTGGCCGGCGCATGGATGGCCAAGTCAACTCTTGTCTTCATGGTGCCCGACCGGTTTTTGCATAGTGCCCAATATTCGAACACTCTCCTGGATGTTCTCCTCCCGGAATTCCTGTCCGGTCGCCTTAATCCCGACAGTCTGCCCTCACTTATCCTAGGGGTCTCCCCCCTTGTGAGTGCGGTCTTGTGGCCGGCCTTATTCGCCATTTCAGTGGTATCCTTGTCATACTGGCATGCAAAGTTGACCCATTGATTTAAATGAGAAAGGTCACAAGTCCTTTATAACCTGAAGCTGACAAGACCGGCCACAGAACATATTTTACGGCGTTCTAGGTATGGAGCTTCCTCCCCTTCCCGCTAAAGATTCTGAAATCCTTCACTTTCCACCTGCTTAACACATATTTCATCATGGTAGTCATGACACCGGCTCCATACTTTACGCTTCTTATGAAATTTATGGAGGAAGCTTCCGGGAAGTATTTTGTAGGGCAACTCAGTTCACCTATCCTGAAACGAAAGAAGACCGCCTGAACAAGCATCTCGTTGTCAAAAATGAAATCATCGGAGTTTTCTTCCAGCGGCAGGGTTTCGAGCACCTCACGCGTAAAAGCCCTGTAGCCGGTGTGATATTCGGAAAGCTTGGCGCCAAGAACCATGTTTTCCAGAAGAGTGAGAAACCTGTTTGCAGCGTACTTATAGAGAGGCATTCCTCCCTTCAGAGCGGTACCTCCGAGTATTCGGGAGCCGAGAACGATGTCATAGTGCCCGGAGGCGATCATGGACGCCATGGCGGTCACAAGGCGAGGTGAATACTGGTAGTCCGGATGGACCATGACGACAATATCGGCATTGCATTTCAGCGCTTCCAGATAACATGTTTTCTGATTTCCACCATACCCCTTGTTCTCCACGTGAACTATCGTCCTTATGCCAAGCTCCCGGGCTACCTCTGGAGTACTGTCCTGAGAGGCGTCGTCCACAAGAAGCACTTCGTCGACGTATGCATGGGGGATTTCGGCATAAGTCCTGCGGAGAGTGGATTCCGCGTTATAAGCAGGCATTATTACAACGAGTTTCTTGCCAAGAATCATTTCTGCGGCATTACTCTCTTGTAGCAGGGCATCTGGTGGATGTTTTCAAGAGCGGGATCTTTTTCGATGGACCCCCAATCGACATTTCCTTTTTTCAAGCCGAGTTCCACACTCTTTGTGAACCACTTGCAGGCTTCCTCCTTGTTGTCTTTGAGTGAATAAACGTCAGCCATGCCGTAATATGAGAACTCGGATTGCGGGTCCAGCTGAGCGGTCACATTGTAATCTGAAAGAGCCCTATCGAGATTTCCCTTCGCCTGATATGCGGCGCCGCGGTTGTAATAGGCCTTATGGTCTCGCGGGTTCAGCTCAACGGCCTTAGTGTAATCGGAAACGGCCTTGTCGAGATTTCCCCCCGCCTGATATGCGGCGCCGCGGTTATAAAAGGCCTTATAGTCTCGCGGGTTCAACTCAACGGCTTTAGTGTAGTCAGAAATGGCCTTGGCGAGATTTCCCTTTGTCTGATAGGCAAAGCCGCGGCCCAAATAGGCTTCACTGTTTTTTGGGGCCAGCTTGATGGCCTTGGTGTAATCAGAAATGGCGAGCTCAATATTTCCTTTTGCCTGTTGAGCCGTGGCACGGCTGTAATATGCCTTGTCGTCTCCCGCGTTCAACTCAACGGCCTTGGTGTAATCCGTTATTGCCTGGTTGATATTTCCTATTGCCTGATAGGCGAGCCCCCGGTAATAGTAGTAAGACCCGGCGTCAGGGTTGAGCTTGATGGCGTTGTTATAATCTATTATGGCCAGCGTGAATTCCTTCTTCAGTTGATAAACAAACCCGCGGCGATAGAAGGCCTTGTCGTTCTTTGAGTCCAATGCGATTGCCTTGCCGTAATCCAGAATGGCAAGGTCAAGATCTCCCGTTGCCTGATAAGCGATGCCGCGGTTGAAAAGGGCAGCGACAAGGATTCTATTATCTTCTTTGCCTTTGCTCTCTTTGATTTCCCCCGTGCATGCCCGAATCGCCGCGTCATATTCGTTCTTGTCCACAAATTCCTTGCAGGGAGACCAATGATCCTCTGCAAGAACTGCGGACGAGACAAGAAGTCCCGCAAGAATGAGCAACGTGGCCAGAATCGGCTTCATGTATTCTATCCTACAACGGTGAAACAGAATACCTCAACTCCGGACATGGAAAGGATCGCCCAATTGATATCCATTGATTTTCCCGGACGCGTCTGATACCTTAATTTGATGAAGGGGAAAAGGCAATAATGACTGACGGTGTGCGGCGAATGTCTGTGTTCGTCGGGATGCTTGCAAGCATATGCTGGATTTTTCTCGTCATGCTCTGCCCGCTTTTTTGTTCATCACGCGGCCGGACAATGCCGTTCGACCAGTGGGTCATCGTTGCCGCGGGGCTGATTGGAGCCGCCGTTTCCTTTTTCGCAGGAATGGCAATCGTTCGCGGCATCGCCCATGTCGCGGACAAATCCAGGAAGGACAAGACCAAGTCATAATCCGGGGCATAGACACCGAACCTGAAAGAACAAGAAAAAGGGTTTTCAAGGCCAAGCGCCTCGAAAACCCTTTGCATTTATTGGTGAGCCGTGCAGGGATCGAACCTGCGACCCGCTGATTAAGAGTCAGCTGCTCTACCAGCTGAGCTAACGGCCCATTTCGAAATAACAGCGAATCATTAAAATGGAGTAGTGAATAGTAAAACAGAAATCGTGCACTCAAATCAACTCTTTCAAATGATCCCGGACGACTGAATCAATATTGGTGCCGGTAGTGCCGGCAAAAAACAGCCTGGCGCGCCTGAGAGGATTCGAACCTCCGACCCTCGGCTCCGGAGGCCGATGCTCTATCCACTGAGCTACAGGCGCATTAAAGTAAAGACAGCTATGAGTAATCAGCCTTAAGCAGTAAAGCTGCAAATTTTGCGCTTCACAATTTGTTGGGGTGGGCGAGGGGATTCGAACCCCCAACACCTGGAGCCACAGTCCAGTGCTCTAACCGTTGAACTACGCCCACCATTTAAATACATAAATCCAACTTCCGGCGAAGAATGAACAGTAAATAGTAAAACAAAAAAAGGAGTTTCAGTCAACTCGCCCGGCACAAGTCATTCCTCACTGGACAATCCCGTCCGGTAGGGCGGTTGGCGCGCCTGAAGGGATTCGAACCCCTGACCCACTGCTTAGAAGGCAGTTGCTCTATCCAACTGAGCTACAGGCGCAGTATCGACATCCAGTGAGTCGTCCGGGAAAATTCATTATAAGAAGTTGCGGGAAACCGTGTCAACTCGCCGCTGCGAAAAGGTGTCCCGCTACAGGCTGAGTCAGTACGGCATTACAAGATCTTTTCGGTGTTTCTTCCACGGCGATTTTCAGCGTTGTGGTAAATATTGACTGGGGTGCCTGAATTCTGCTTTACTATCTAGTACTCACTTTGGACCGTTTACTCTTTTGATATGGGCGGTTAGCTCAGCTGGGAGAGCGCCACGTTCGCAACGTGGAAGTCGGGGGTTCGAATCCCCTACCGTCCACCATCTTTCATTCAAATGAATAGATGCGGGGGCATAAGAAGTTTGCTGCTTCCCGTTGCCTTCTGTGTCTGTGGTGGATATTTTTTTATGAAAACCTTTGCTTAAGGAATGGATATGAGAGAACGCCTGATTGAAATAATAAAGGAACGGTCCTATCAGTACAGCAGCGAGCCGAAATTTAAACTGGCATCGGGAGCTGTCAGTAATTTTTATTTTAATATGAAGAAGACCACGCAGACGCCGGAAGGCATGCATCTTGTGGGGAAAATTGTCTTCGAAAAGATAAGAGAACTCAAGCTTCACCCCGATGCCATCGGCGGCCTCACGCTTGGAGCGGACCCGATAGCTTACGCCGTGGCCATGTATTCTTACGGGGCCGGCGAGCCTATCGAGGCGTTTGTTATCAGAAAGGAGCCGAAAGGACACGGACTGAAGCTTCCCATAGAAGGTAATGTAAACCCCGGCGACCACGTTGTCATTATCGACGACGTGGTAACGACGGGAGGGTCTACCATAAAAGCGATCAATGTCGCCAGAGAAACGGGTCTGATCATAGATGCCGTCATTGTTCTTGTCGACCGTTGTGAACAAAACGGAAGGCAGAACATAGAAGCTTTGGGTTACCCTGTATACGACATCCTCACGGTAAAAGATTTCCTCCCTGCAGGGAAGTAGCTGCCGGCAGGCTTGAAAAAATTCTCCCTGTTTTTGTTATAATATCGCGCGATGCGAAAAAAGAGCCTGTTTCTTCTGGTCATATCAGTCGCCGTGATTGCGGCGTTTCTCTTCGGCAGAAATACAAAGGCAGAGTCGGCGGAAAGCTGCGTTACGGCCCAGTGCCATTCCAAGCTCTTAAAGGGGAAGGATGTGCATCCCGTTGCCGCAGGCTGCGACACCTGCCACCAGGAGGTATCCAAACCTCATCCCCAAAAAGGCAAAAAGACATTCAAATTGATGCAGGCTGTGCCCTCGCTGTGTTACATGTGTCATACGCCTTTTGGAAAGAAGCCGCATATTCACCCCCCCGTAAAGGACGGCATGTGCACAACCTGTCACAATCCGCATTCTTCCAATCAGGACAAACTTCTTGTTCAGCCGCTGAAGGACCTTTGTCTGATGTGTCATCCCGACAAGGTCGACCATAAAGTCCTGCACGGTCCGACCTCGGCCGGCGACTGCACCGCATGCCATAACCCGCATGAATCGGTTAACGACAAGCTGCTTCTGAAACCGCAGCCCGACCTTTGCCTGACATGCCATGTGGACATGCAGGATACGTTGAAGAAGAAGGTCGTACATCCTGCCATTTCCATGGGATGCACGGCGTGTCATAATCCTCACGGTTCGTCCTACCCGAAGATGCTTCCGGCGGAAGGCGCCAAGGTCTGTTTCCAGTGCCACTCGCAGATCCAGGAGACGGTGCAGAAGGCGAAGTCGAAGCATCCGCCGGTAATGTCCGAGAAAGGCTGCGTTACCTGTCATTCTCCCCATGCCAGCGATAACGACAAGCTTCTGCTGAGGCCTGGAGAGAAACTGTGTCTCGGCTGCCATACCAATATCATCACGAAGTCGATGACGGATATCCACGGCGCCATCAAGGCGGGCGGTTGCACCGCGTGCCACAACCCTCACGGGTCTATTTACACCAAGCTGCTGAAAAAGGAATTTCCTCCTGATTTCTATGTGTCTTACAATGACAAAGAGTTTGCACTGTGTTTCAGCTGCCATAACAGGGACCTGGTCCGTTTTCCCGACACAAGTTATGCCACCAACTTCAGGGACGGTACCGCGAACCTGCACTACCTGCATGTTCACCGCACGTTCAAGGGGAGGAGTTGCATAGCATGTCATACGCCCCACGGGACGACGCTCCCGAAGATGCTTGCCGAGAGGATCAAATTCGGGCAGTGGTCTTTCTCTCTGCAGTATAAGAAGACGCCCACCGGCGGAAGCTGCACCCCGGGATGTCATAAGACTCAGGCGTATGACCGTAAGACC
Source organism: Candidatus Sulfobium sp. (assembly GCA_037381085.1). Classification (GTDB taxonomy): domain Bacteria; phylum Nitrospirota; class Thermodesulfovibrionia; order Thermodesulfovibrionales; family UBA6898; genus JARRRD01. The sequence goes on along the minus strand of JARRRD010000023.1, from coordinate 11,489 downwards.
CCGGTGCATCCCCCCGGGTCCATAAGAATGCCTGCTGAAAGCGGAAAGTAGTTTTTCCGCCGAGCTGTGAACTTATTTGTACTGGTACTTGCGGGAGAAACCTTCAGATCCTATACCAGCCGCTGCATCGTCTCAGGAATCTCGAAGATTGGTTTAAGGTAATCCCTGATGAACAGCCGGGCCGTCAACTGCTAATATTGGAAACAGGGCTGTTTGTTGCAAACGCGAAACGTGAAGGGTAATATAAGACTAACATGTTCGAGACGGTAACGAAATCATATTCTTACAGGCTGGTCTTAAAGAGTGCTCTCGTCATTCTTCTGGGGGCTGCCATTACGGTTCCCATAATCTACTTTACCCTGAACAGGCAGCCCGGGGTGTCCTATGCGCAGAGTTACAGCGTTATTGCAGGCCTGCGGCAGGAGCTTTTTCATAAGTCCCTGGTTATATACGCCTCGACTTCTTTTTTCATTATAGTGGGGGTTGCGTTTGTTTCACTTCTTTACTCTCACCGCGTGGCCGGTCCCCTGCACAGGCTCGGAATAGCTGCAAGGAGGATCGCTGCCGGAGATCTTACCGAACGCGTTAAACTGAGGCAGGATGATGCTGTACATCCTTTGGCGGATGACCTAAACGATCTTGCCAAAGCTTACGGAGACATATTGAACATGCTCGATTTGCAGGTGACGGCCCTGAAGAAAGGGGTTTCGGAGCTCCCGGAGTCGCAGGGTGAATTGTCCGACAGGGAAGTTAGAAGCGCAATCGGTATGGTCTCGGAAAAGACGGATGAGATTGCGGACACGCTTTCGGTCATTAAACTTTAGTCTGGCCGGAGGTCCCGGGGTCAATGGCTACAGCGAATTATGAAACGAAAACGGACGGTTGCCGGATTTCTACTGGTTCTTTTCATACTTGTGTTGGTATATGCTCTGGATAGGGAGCCCCACAAATTTTCCGATTCCGAATGCGGCGGTTGTCATTTGAAAGACTCCTCCGGCAAAGTCATGGGAAAGGAGCTGACTGAACCGGTTTTGGTACTCTGTGAGAGATGCCACAAGAATATACTGTCCGATGGTTATATTCATCCGATCAATGTCAAACCGCGTCATGCAATAGTCCCCGCTGACATGCCGCTCTCTCCGGAGGGGACGGTCACGTGTGCTACCTGTCACGATATCCACGCATCCTACTTTACTCCTTACGGCACTCCTTCTCATTATCTCAGAAGATTTGAAACGGGAAAGAATTTTTGTGCAGCCTGCCATAAGGTTCCCCTTCGAGAAAGCGGGCACAAGGGGATTTTGAACAAGGCCCATTTCAGCTCCAGATATATTGCCACCAGCAATGTGGGCGAAATAGACGACATGTCCAGAGAATGTCTTTCATGTCATGACGGCTCCCTTGCGTCGCAGGCGACGGTCCATGCCGGCGAGTGGGTCCACCAGGAGTCTTTGATCGGGAATGACATGGGGTCCCACCCCATAGGCATCGATTATGAGAGCGCCAGGTTGGACCACAGCCACAGGACAGACCTGGTGCCGATTGGACTGGTTGATCCCAGGATTAAATTTTTTAACGGGAAAGTGGGATGTGGCTCGTGCCACGACCCTTACTCGAATATCGAACAGGACCTGGTAATGAGCAACAGAGGCAGCAAACTCTGTCTCGCCTGCCATGCGCTTGGCCGGAGGTGATCCATGAAGAGGCCTTATAGACGGCGGAATTATTTTACCAAGAAGAGTTTTCAGTCCAGATTCATATTGCGTTTCCTGGCTATCTCGCTTATCGGGAGTGTTATTTCCGTGATATTGTTCAACATGTTTTCGTTGAAAAGGATAGACTCTTTGCTCTTCTCGATGAGGCTTCCCGCTGCCAGTACGGGTTCTCTCTTTTTCCGCGAGGCCTTCTGGGCCAACGGTATAGCTCTGGCTTTCATTTTCCTGGTGCTGGTTTTCGACGTGGAAGGGCTCCGTAACAGGATAGCGGGAGCGCTCTTCCGCATAAGGGTGGACCTTTCCAGACTGATCAAAGGCGACCTCGGCGTCCGCGTGGTCCTGCAGGAGGGAGAAGAGTTCAAGGACTTCGCCGATGAGCTGAATATGATGGTCGTTGAACTTGCTCAACGTTTCACCGATATCAAGACCAGTGTCAGAAAGGTCGGTAGAACGGCCGGAGACCTCAGGAATGCTCATGGGGACGAAGAAAGAACGGAACTGAAGGGAAGGCTGGCCAAACAGGTCAGCGACCTGGAGGCACAGATCAACAGTTTTAAGAGGCAGACCTGATCAGATGCTGAAAGTGATTCTTACGGCTCTTTTCTTCTTCATGTCACTTGTCCCTGCATTCGCAGACCATGGGGCAGCGCAAGACGTTCGGTGTCTTGACTGCCACGTGTCCCTTCCCTTCAATAACCGGCCTCTTGCCTTTTATGATGATACTTACAGAATATGCATGTCATGCCATAAGGGCTATCACGGGGGAGGGAAAGGGTTTGCGCATCCCGTAAGGGTAGTTCCCTCCATGTCTGTGCCGGCCGATATGCCGCTCGATTCCGCAGGCAGGATAACATGCATTACCTGTCATACCTTCCATTCGGGTTATTATGGGGACATCGAGGGGAAGCGCGTTCTTTATTTGAGGCGGGTGAAAGGCAAAACGCTATGCTACAGCTGCCACAGAAAGCCTCTCGTAAAGCCGCACTGACGTCAAATGTGCATAGAGCAAGAGCAAAGGGTTAAAAGGCAACGACAAAAAGCCGTTAACCCTTACCAGCCCTTCCGGGTTGTTTTGCAACGCTAGGTTAGGGTAGTGTTTCTTAAATCTCTTTCCTTATGATTGTCATTCCAGCTTGTCTGGAATCTTTCAGAAGGATTGCGGACAAGCCGCAATGACGTCTCCATTTATGCCCTTTCGCGGGGACTTTGGTTGTTCCCGTATTTATGTAAAGAAGCGTTGGAAACACTACGTCAGGGCATATTTGCGCTTGCTCTATGCACTTTGCTCCCTGCTTTTTGCCGTGCCTAGTACGCCGGCTTGATTCCTTCCATCCCTTTTGATATGATCTCTATCTTTGCGTTTTTCTTCAGCTGATTTTCCCATTCTTCCTTCCTTTTTTCCACTGCCTGGCGCATCATCTTCTGCTCGATAATGTTTTTTGCCTCTTTAAAGGTCATTTGCCTGGCCGGTTCCCGGCGTTTCAGCTTCACAATATGCAAGCCGTCCCTCTCCTGTATGACGCCGCTTACTCCGCCGGGTTTCATGGTCCCAAGCACGCCGTAAATACCGGGGTATATGTTCTGCATCACCGTCAACTGTCTCACGACATAACCGCCGGGGGCGAGCTTCGACATGTCGCCTTTGTTCGACCTGAGCTGGGCCAGAACTTTATCGGCGGCCTGCTTTCTATCGGTAACGTTCCCGCCATTCTTAAAAAATATATCGTCGGTGATGAACCTTTCCGGCAGCATATAGTAACTCTTCTCTTTATCGTACGCCCGCCTTATCTCTTTCTCGCCCGGTTTGGCGTTTTTCACCTTGTCGAATATCTCCTTCGAAGCTATCATCTGGAAGAGGTGCTCCCTCCCGAGCATGCTCCTGAGGTCGTCCTCGGTGAGTCCGCGCGATGCAAGGTATTTCTTATATCCACCTTCGGAGCCCAGCTGAGTCTTGAGTCGCGTCATTGCGGCATCAGTCTCTTCAGGATTGACCTTCATGCCTTGCCGTTCTGCATCCTGCAAGGCCAGTTCATGAAATATCAGGATGTCCAGAGCTTCTTTTCGCACCCGGGCGTCTATTTCGGGAGTCGGGCGCTGGCCCTGACCGAGGTACCTGGGGCCAAGCAGGTTCATCTCCCGAACAAGGTCGTTCATGGTGATAGTTGCTCCGTTAACCCTGGCCACAACTATCTTTCTTGACTCGGCCATGCCTTTCTCCATTTTTTCTACCATCTTTTCATGGCCCGGTGGCAGCGCTTTCTTTGATGTCGTTTGCTCCTTCTTGCTGCATGAAGCGCCCAGTCCTGCTATTAACATGAAAGCAACCGCCCCTGCCATAAGAGAACTTTTCTTCATCTTGCCACTCCTTGAGCGTAAAAATTCATGGAATCTAGTGCAGTGTTTCTTGAATCTCTTTCTTTATGATTGTCATTCCAGCTTGTCTGGAATCTTTCAGAAGGATTGCGGACAAGCCGCAATGACGGCCATTTATGCCCTTTCGCGGGGACTTTGGTTGTTCCCGTATTTATGTAAAGAAGCGTTGGAAACACTACAGTAGTATAACCGCCGGTAAACAAATTTGCCACCAGCCGGCCCTGCGGAGCAGGAAACAACAAATTTCACCGGGACTGAGTGGCCCTTAAGGATAAGTAAGCAATTTAAGACTTTCTTTCTGCCCTGTTGATTTTCTTGTCATTTTTTCGGGATGTATCTTTTAAGGGACTAAGCGGGGAATCTTATGGTATGATGTGAGAAGAGTACTCTCCTTTGGTTCAGATTTTTGCCGTCAATTAAGAACGTAGCCCAAAGGGATATGGTATGATTATTGCTATCTCGTCTTAGGTTTATCGATTATGGAAAGAACAATGCAAACAAGGAGGACAAGATGTTGCTGAAGAGACTTTTGAAAGGGACTGCAATGGTGGGGATAGGGGTGCTTCTTCTTTTTACGGCGATGGGAGGAAGTGCCGGCGCGGAGTCCTATTCATTGAGCAGGCAGATTATCGGGCTTAACGCTCCACTCGGTGTCGCTGTAGGGTCCGACGGTAGGGTATTCGTCGCGGACCAGTCAAACTTCCGCGTCGTACAGTTCGACGAGTACGGCAATTTAGCCAACCAGTGCCTGTTTCAGTCATCGGGTTACCTTCCTTTGGCGCTTGCGGTGGCCCCGAACGGAGAAGTCTACTATGTGACAAGGTTTGGGCCAAACGCCGACCTGATCAAGTTTAGCTCCCCCGACAGCTGCGGTTTCACCGAGGTGGGCACGCCTTCTCAGTTCACCGTCGACTACGGCGTCGCCGTGGCCCCCGATGGCAGCGTGTTTGTTTCGGATTTCTATAATGACGAGATATTAAAATTCGGTGCCGACGGGACGTTTATTAAGTCGTGGGGGACGCAGGGAAGTGGCGTCCCCGACCCCGATGCGTGCAGCAGCCAGGGAATCCTCTGCGGCCCCACGTTCAACCACCCGAAGGGAATGGCGATATATGCCGGTTCATATCTCCTGGTGGCAGACAGCGGCAACAACAGGATAGAGGCATTTGATCTGAATGGGAATTTCATCCTTTCAGCCGGGGCTGGGGAATCGATCCCGCTGCCGCTGAATTCTCCCGACGGGGTTGCGGCCGATGCCCATGGAAACATCTACATTTCCGACACGGGTAACAACAAGGTCGAAAAATTCTCGATCGATGACGGTACCTTTTCGCAGATCGACGACGGTACCCTTTCGAGTCCGGAAGGGCTTGCCGTGGATAAGGGTGGAAACGTATATGTAGTTGACAGCGATAACGACAGGGTAGATGTTTTTACGCCTGATATCGTGGTTTTCGAAAATGGTTCACCCAGCAAGGTCATTACCGGAAACGCCCCGTTTGGGGCGACGTTCAGCATTAATCCCGACGCTTATTGGAACAACGCCCCTGTGGAGCTCTTTTTGTGGCTGGAGGCATTCGGCGTAAAGGCCTATTGGGCGGGTCTTCCGCTCGATCTGGTGTTATTCAATTCACTCTCGGAGATGAAGCCTGTTCTTTCCGGGTTCGGTGTGCCGTCCCTCAGCAACGTGAACCTGCAGATTCTCAGTGACTCCAGCGTGTTGCCGGCCGGGACTTATACGCTCCATCTGTGCCTGGACAGGGACATCAACGGGACGTTTAATCCATCGGCGTCCGTTTGTGGAAGTATAAATATCGTTCGTCAATAGTTTTACAAGAAGGGCCGAAATGACAAGGATGAAGGCGGCGAAGGCCGCCTTCGTTTACTCTGGATGAGGATCATACCGGCTCTTCTGCCTGTCATTCCGGTCTTTTCCCCCTAAGATTCAACTCCGTGTCCCTGCATTTCTATGGTGGATTGTTCTTTATTGAAGGGATCACTGGCCCTGTTATGGGCATGTTTTTTGCATCAGGAAGTCTGGGCTTTTGTGGCATGTAAATTGCTGCTCAACAAATAAAAAGGTGGCAACGGGGGCGGAATGAACAGGTGTGTCCTTATCGTTGATGACGACAAACTGACCTGTTGGGGACTTGAAAAAATGATGTCTTCCCATAACTTGCTCATCACATCGGTGAACAATGGGACGGACGCGGTGTCTGAAGTGGGCAGCAGGTCTTTTAACTCGGTGTTCCTGGATATCAATCTCCCCGATATCAGCGGGTTCGATGTGCTGAAAGAGATACGCACGCGGGCACCCCAGACTAAGGTCATCGTCATAACAGCCGACGGCTCCGATACCAACAAACGAAGGGCTCTGGAAGAAGGGGCCTTCCATTTCGTGGGGAAACCGTTCAGCGTTAAAGAGATAAGAGGAATACTCGACAGCTGCCTCGATGAGTGTGAAAGGGGGCAGGCTATCTGATCCGGAATTTCTTCATCCGGTAGCGAAGGGTGTCGTAGCTTATGTTCAGCAATCTTGCCGCCTTTCTCATGTTCCCCTGTGCCTTATGAAGAGTCTCCTGTATGAGTTTCTTCTCCACATCGTAAAGGCAGAGGCCGGAATCGGGCAATGAAGCCACGGCCTCCCGTTCGTGGGGGACTACCTCAAGCCTCTGATAGATGTGTTCCGGCTGTATGATGTCCGACGTTTCTAGGAGGCAGATCTTTGCGAAGAGACTCTTCAGCTCCCTTACGTTTCCCGGCCAGGAGTGCTTCACAAGGACTTCCATGGCCTCGGGCGACAGCTGCATCTCGTCCCTTCCGAACTCTTTTTTGGATGTGGCGAAGAAGTGCTCGGCAAGGAGGGGGATGTCTTCCTTTCTCTCCCTGAGCGGGGCCACCCGCAGACTGAACATATTAAGCCTGTAAAAAAGGTCCTGCCTGAACTTGCTCTCGCGCTGCAGTTCATTGAGGTCCCTGTTCGTGGTGGCTATGACCATAACGTCGAAAGGCTTCTCTTTGGTCCCCCCTATTCTCCGGATCGTCCTGTTTTCGAGGACCCTCAGCAGTTTCGCCTGGAGGGAAATGTCCATGTCGCCGATTTCATCCAGCACGAGGGTACCGCCGTCCGCTTCCTCGAACAGACCTTTCTTTGTGCCCTTTGCATCCGTAAAAGAGCCTTTTTCGTGACCGAACAGCTCGCTTTCGAGCAGTCCCTGGGGCAGGGCGGCGCAGTTGATGGCAACGAAGGGTCTGGAATAGGCGGGACTGGCGTTATGGATGGCCCGCGAGACAAGTTCCTTCCCCGTACCGCTTTCCCCGATGACGAGAAGGTTCTGCACCCTCTGCTCGGCGAGTTTCTTGATATCTTCAATCAGGTGCTTCATAGCCGGAGATTTTCCTATGATGGTACCGCTGACGGTATCGTCCCGATACTGTTCAATGGTACGTTTCAGTTGTACCGATTCAAGGGCGTTCCTCACGATTATTTTCAGTTTCTCTATTTCAAAGGGCTTTGTTATGTAATCGTAAGCGCCAAGTTTAAGGGCATTTACCGCCGTCTCCGCCGTATCGTCCGCTGTAAGCATGATCACCGGGAAATTGTTACTGCCGCCGTTGAGTTCTTCGAGAATATCGAGGCCGCTCACACGGGGCAGGCTGACGTCGAGGAGCAGGATATCAGGCTTTTCCTTTTCAAGCCTTTCGGGAATGTTTCCCAGTCCGGGGTCGGCCACAACGTCGTAGCCTTCCTTCCTGAAGCCCTGCACCAGGACCAGCGACAGTAGCTCGTCATCCTCGACTATAAATAACTTGTCTTTCTTTCGGGACGTCATCTTATGCCCGTCCCTCCTCGATGTTGACTGTCTCCTCTCCGGACGTGGATTGAGTCAGGGGAAGAGTAAGCGTGACCGTGGTGCCTTCCCCGAGCGCACTTTTCAGCTTTATACCGCCGCCGTGCCGCTCTACTATCCCCTTGATGATGGGAAGTCCGAGGCCCGTCCCCTTGACCTTGGTTGTGAAAAAAGGCTTGAATATCTTTGCCATTTCTTTCTCCGGAATTCCTTCTCCCGTGTCGGACACGGAGATCACGACGGACGAATCGGCCAGGGCAGTGCCGATATCGAGAATCCCCCCGCCCGGCATGGCGTCGTATGCGTTCAGCACAATATTCATCACCGCCTGTTGTATCTGCATAGGATCTGCCATGATTTCGGGCACGTCGGCCCCGAGGGATTTTACCACCTTGACGGAAGAATGGCCGTTTGACTGGGACGAGACGGCCTCGATAAAGGAGACTGTCTTTTCCACCAGGGCATTGATATCTGTCCTGCTGTATTCGGGTTCCTTGGGCCGCGCGAAGTCGAGTACTTCCTTGATGAGCGATTCCATCCGCTTGATCTGCGAGAAGGACGCGTAGGCTATTTCGCTCTCCGACTCGGAAAGGTTCTTGTTCTCGAGGAGCATCTGGAGTGCAATTTTTATCCCTGTCAGGGGGTTCTTGAGTTCGTGCGCTATCGAGGCCGCCATCTCGCCCACCACGGTCATCTGTTCGGCCCTCTGCATCTGGTTCATCTGTTCGTTCAACGAACGGGCCATCTCGTTAAAAGATTGCTCCAGCTCCCCGAATTCGTCGGTCAGCCCCTCTATGCGGTAATCGAGATCTCCCGACTTGAGGCTTCTGGTCGCATCGAGAATGGAGTTGATAGGCTTGGTTATGCCCCTTACGAAGAAAAACCCTATCCCCAGCGCCAGCAACGGCCCCAGAGGGACCAGAATGTAAAGCATGAGCTTCAAGTGAGCTATCTTTGCCAGCGAAACGCGGGTCTTCTGCCGGAGCCTCATGGTAGCAAACTGCACCATATTGTTTACTTTGTTAATGAGGTTTTCACCGAGGTGGAAGGCCGCATCCTCTTCGTGGGGAAGCCGGCTGTCATTGCCGTCCATCGTGATTATCATGTCGAGTTTCTGCTTGTATTTCTCGATATTGTCTTTGACATCGAACAGTTCTTTTTCGAGGGCCTCGGGATGATGACAGTTAAAGCAGATATTAGACATCTCCGTGAGGTTCTTCATGTTCGTTCTTACGGTGGCTATACCGCGCGCGTAGCGGGTGTTCTTCAGATAGAGGTCGGACTGTACGCGCTTGATCTGCATGAGAAGATGCTCCCGTATGATCTCTATCTGGTGAAGTTTTATGAGATTATCCAGCGTCGAAGTGGCCGTCTCGATGCTTATTATCAGGTAAACTCCGCCAACGAGAAATATGAATGAGAAGAGGCCCATGCTTATGAGTATCTTCTTTTTCATTTCAGTACCTTATGTAATCTCTTGCGCAAGGCGTGGTCTGAGATGGATGGCCTGTCCCGCTGGTGTCTTACCACAGGGTAAGGTTTCCCGGCTGAGTATCGATCTTTCTGTCCCGCCGCAGCGACCGCTGACGATAATCGGGCGGAGGCAGCTTGCCCCCTGTACTCGTGACATGGGCAATTATAACACGAAAGGTCTCTTCCAAGACAAGGGGACAGTTGGTTATTTGGTGATATCACCAACCAATAACTGGCCATATCACCAACTCGGACCCGGCTGGCATTAGGTTTGAGGTTAGAGGCTATAGGCTATAGGCAAGAGGCAGGTATCAACCCGCAAAGAAGAGAGCAGCCTAAAGGGCGGAGAGTTACGGGTGCTGTTGCCTCCAACCTCCACTCTCCAACCTTGTCGCCTGTTGCCGTTTGACTTAACGGGGCGGGGCGTTTTAGTATTTTTTTGTATGAGAAAGACCCTCTTTGTCCTCGTGCTCCTGTCGGCTGTCGGTCTTCTGGCTTATTCAAATTCATTCAGCGTTCCCTTCCAGTTCGACGGGCTCGGACAGATTGCCGGCAACCCGATGATAAAAAACATGGAAAATTTTGCACCGGCCCTGGAAGGTCATGCCCTTCATTCTCCTCCGGGTTCTGTTTACAACAACAGGCGCCTAGTAGGATATCTCACCCTGGCCCTGAATTATCATTTCGGAGGGCCTGATGTGACAGGTTATCACTTCGTGAATCTCGCCATACACGTTATAAACGGCATCCTGGTTTATTTTCTTGTAATACTGACGTTCGAAACACCGTACTTCAAAGAGCATAGCGCAAAGAGCATAGAGCATGGAGCAACAAACGAAGATCAGCGACCGAAGTTGTTGCCTCCAACCTCCAACCTCCAACCTGACGCCGGTGACCAGCAATCACCAGTCAACGTTCAGCCGTCAGCGATGGGCGCAGCTTACGAGTCCCAGGTCCCGGACCCCGGATTACGGCCGTTCGCTCACGATTCACGATTTTTAGTGGCCCTGTTTGCCGCCCTTCTGTTCGTGGTCCACCCTGTGCAGACCCAGGCGGTAACATACATCGTGCAGAGATTCACATCGCTGGCCGGGATGTTCTACCTGCTGTCGATAGTTTTTTACATAAAAGGACGGCAAGGGGCAAGGGGCGAGGGGCGAAAAAATCTGTCGGCCGGAGAGCAGGCATCTAACGGTTCAAGATTCACGATTCAGTTGCCTATTGCCTATCGCCTATTGCCTATCGCCTATTATTTCTTGTGTCTGTTTTTTGCCGTCCTCGCCATGCTGACGAAGGAGATCGCTTTTACTCTTCCGGTCGTGATAGTCCTTTATGAGTTCTTCTTCTTCAAGTCCCCGTTGAAAAAGAAGCTCCTTTTCCTTGTGCCCGTTCTTCTCACTCTTGTCATAATACCGATAAGTGTCATGGGAACACACAAACCCCTAGGGGAACTGCTCTCGGACCTTAGCGCCCGGACGCGCGTTCAGACAAATATTCCCCGCTGGGACTATCTTATGACGCAGATGAGGGTCATAACGACCTACATAAGGCTGCTGTTTCTACCCGTTAACCAGAACCTGGACTACAGTTATCCGATTTACCATTCGCTTTTTGACTTGCCGGTATTACTTGCTACTCTCTTCCTGCTTTCGCTCGCCGGATTGGCCGGGTATCTGCTGTGGAAAAGCAAAGGGCATAGCGCAAAGGGCATAGCGCATAGAGTAAGAGACAAAGATCCGGTCATGGTGGGGGGCGGAAAGAGTAACACGCAAGATACAGGAGATCCGGAGCCTTCTGTCCTTCGATCTGTGCCCCATGCTGGTTGTTTCGGACACCATGCGCCATGCTCTATGCTCTATGCGCCTTACCTCCGATTAATTTCCTTCGGCATTTTCTGGTTTTTCATAACCCTTTCGATCGAATCGAGTGTAATCCCCATAGCGGACGTGATATTTGAGCACAGGGTCTATCTGCCGTCCGTGGGAGCGTTTATTGCGATCAGCGCGGCCGCATTCATGATCGTTGAGAAGGCCGGCAGCCCCGGGCGTACAGGGAGAGTCATGATCTCCGTTCTTTC
>JARRRD010000022.1:0-20629 GCA_037381085.1 Candidatus Sulfobium sp. | reverse complement strand
TGGTCCGGAAATCAGAGCCGGTTTTCCAGAATCAAGTATGCCTTCCTGCAAGGTGTGATGGACGGGATCATCAGCTCGGAGAGCAAAGTCGTATGCGCACTCGGTCCTGCGGGCAAGAGTCACATCGACACCATCACCATCCACGATCTGTCGATGTCCTGGGGCGAGGAATTTCCCTTCGACATCCGGTCTCTTATCGGGCACAGGGCCTTTCATACCGCCATGGCCGTTATCGATATCGCCCTCGATGTCGGTGCATTCGGGAGGGAGGGAAAGTCCGTCGGCACGATATTCGTCATAGGAGATGAAGATAATGTCCTGGAGGCTTCGCACCAGGTGGTATTCAATCCCTTCAAGGGATACCCCCGGAGGGAGAGGAGGATTGACCGTCCCGAGGTGGCGGAAAGTCTTAAAGAACTTGCCAGGCTGGACGGTGCCATAGTTATTGCCGAAAACGGGACGGTGGAGGCCGCCGGCAGGCACCTGGATTCCGTGGGGGCCGTGTCGAAGAAACTAAGAGGACTCGGTTCGCGCCACCGTGCCGCAGCGGGTATCACCCGCAGGACTGAAGCTGTTGCGATAGTGGTCTCGGAAAGTACCGGTAAGGTGACCGTATTCGATAAGGGTCATATAGTGGCCGCCCTCGAACCTCTGATCGGCAGAAGACCTGTCTGAACCCTGCATTGTGCGGTCCCTTTCCGAGCCTTTCCGGAGTGTGAATCTTTCGAGTCTCACCCCGGTATATCTCAGTTTCAGGATCTCAGGGTCCGTTATCCTGGTATTTGTCATGTGGACCTGGATGCCCGAGGCACCCCGGCAGGTGCCGTTGTGGAGTGCGTACCTGAAAGGGTCCCGATTGACCGTCGCGATTTTCTGGGATAAAATAAAACAAATATGGTAATAGGATGAAAGAACATGATGTCTTCGAAGAGATAATTGAGTTGGGTAAGAGGCGTGGAACGCTTACCTACGATGAGATAAATGATGCGCTCCCCTCTGAGTTTTTCTCGCCTGATGAGCTGGAGGACCGCCTGGAACTCCTGAAGGACCTGGGGATCAAGGTGGTAGACAGCGAGGAACAGGAAATCTTCGATACGGAAGCACTGGAGGAGGAGGAAACCGAAGAGGAGGAGAGGTCTGAAGACCTCGTCCAGGCATATTTTCATTCGATGGGGAATATAACTATTCTTACCAGGGACGCGGAGACGGAACTGGCAAAGAGACTGGAAGAAGGCAGGGATATTGTAAAGGAAATCGTCACGTCTCTGCCTCTTTACAGGAGAATAGAAAGCGGCCTGGCAAAGAACGAGGAAGAGACCGAAGAGGAGGAAAAGGAAAGAGCCGATGAGGCGCTTCATATTTCTCTCGCAACCCTCGAAAAAGTGATGGGAAGGATAGGGGCCATGGACAGAAAGATTGCGAGACACGGCTCCCTGAATAACCTGAAGAAGATCGTGTCGGAGAAGAGGAAGAGGAATATCAACCCGGTAAAACTCCAGGCCCTGGCCAGGGAGGTCGCCGGTGCTTACAGGGAGGCCGAGGCGGAGACGGGAATCAAGATGGGCGAGTTGAAGGCGAATTGGGAAAGGATCCTTAAGGCCCGCGCGTTGTACGAGGAGTCCAAGAACGAGTTGACCACGCGCAACCTGAGGCTGGTAGTGAATATTGCCAAGAATTATATAGGCAGGGGCCTGTCTCTGCTCGACCTGATCCAGGAAGGCAACATAGGGCTGATGAAGGCCGTCGACAAGTTCAAGTATGAAAAAGGCTTCAAGTTCAGCACCTATGCGACATGGTGGATAAGGCAGGCGATGACGCGGGCATTGATCGACCAGACAAAGACAATCAGGGTACCCGTGCATATGATGGAGTTTTATAACAGGGTGACCAAGGCTACGCGGGAACTTACGCAGGAACTGGGCAGGGAACCGCTCGACGACGAAATAGCGGAAAAGCTGGCCGTTCCGAAGAGGAAGGTGGAAGAGGTCTTCAGGGCCATACAGGACCCCATCGCGTTACAGACGCCGGTGGGTGACGAGGACACCGAACTTGAGGATTTCATCGGGGATGAGACCAAACCTTCGCCTTATGAAGACGCCGAGAAAACCGAGTTGTCCGAACAGATGATCATGATCCTGAAGACGCTTACGCCGAAGGAAGAACAGGTCATAAGAATGAGGTTCGAAGAACGCTTAGTTGCCGCCGCGAATGTCAGACGGTAATCAGGTTCTTCGTGAGTCTGGCAAACCTTGTGAAGAGGCCTTTGCCGGCGAGCTGGAGCTTGCAGCCCTCACTCTCAAACATCGAGATCGTTGCTTTCAAGTCTTTTTCGCCCACTTCCAGAGACGGCTCATAAATGGCGATCACGCCCCCTGTTTTCAGCATCTTGCATATATTGGCAACGGCCCCCGGCTTGTCGCCCACTTCATGGAAGCTGTAATACAGGAGACACACGTCGGCGATATTTTCGCCGGCGGGCGCAGAGGAAATGTCGCCCATAACGACCTCCATCCTGCCGGGGCGAGGCGCGACTCTTTTCTTCAGCTTCCTTACCATGCCTTCCTGGAGCTCGACTGCAATTACTTTGCGGGCCAGAGTTACGAGTATCTCCGTAAAAAATCCGTTGCCGGCTCCTATTTCGAGCACAACGGAATCAGCTCCAATGCCCGACTCTTCAAGGACCTTATGTCGGTCCGTAAGGAGCTTCCTTACCGGATTATAGAGGATGAACGAAAGCCACGACGGGCAGACGAAGCACATTACGCCCCCTTGGAATTGGATTGCTTCCCGACATCTTACCACAGCAGGGAATGTTTTTTCGTCGGGGGCAGGAAGTGCTTGATTTTGGCAGTATTTTATGAGCTAATATTAGGTAGTGACCAGATCAAGTCGGCCGGCGGGTTTCTTGTGAAGCGCTTTTAAACTGGATGGAACGGTTCCTGAATTTCACCATTCTTCCCCAGCCTGACGAAACGACGTGCGGACCTTCCTGCCTGCACGCCGTATACAGGTATTACGGGTACGATATCTCTCTGGACCAGGTCATACAGGAAGTGAGAAACCTGAAAAGTGGAGGTACACTTGACGTGTTCCTCGCCATCCATGCCCTCAGGCGGGATTTCTCGGCCGTGATATACACCTATAACCTGACCGTATTTGACCCCAGCTGGTTCAAATCCGTCAAGACCGATCTCAGGGAACGGCTGCTGGCCCAGATGAAGGCGAAGGATGTGCCGAAGCTGCACGTGGCCACAAGGGGATATCTTGAATTCCTCGAACTGGGTGGTGAAATCCGGTTTGAGGACCTCACTACTTCCCTCATAAGGAAATACCTGAAACGCTCGGTCCCCATCATTACGGGACTCAGTTCCACTTACCTTTACCGCAGCGCGAGGGAGGTGGGAGATAAGGGAGAAGAGGATGACATACGGGGAGGGCCGGCAGGCCATTTCGTTGTCCTCTGCGGTTACAACCGCGAAGAACGCACCGTAATGGTTGCGGACCCTTTTTCTCCCAACCCTTTTTCGGAGGGCCACAAGTACCTGGCTAATATTGACCGCGTCCTGTGTTCCATTCTGCTGGGAGTGCTCACTTACGACGCGAACTTCCTGATTATCAGGCCGAAGAGGCCCCCACACGGACATGGACATGCCGATCCTGATCATCGTTAATGACCCGAAGGATCTGCCCCTTCACTTCCAGGGGGTGGAACTGGTCGCGGCAAAGACCTATCTCACAGACTCCGGCTATGCCGTGATGCGGGGGGCGAAGGTCTTCAACCTCTGCACGTCATACCGTTACCAGAGCGCGGGATACTATGTTTCCCTCCTTGCCGCCGCACGGGGGCACAAACCCGTGCCGAATATAACCACCATACAGGACCTGAAGTCCCAGACGCTTATCCGCCTCGCCTCCGAGGATCTTGATGAGCTTATCCGGAAGAGCCTGTCCCCGATACACTCTGCGGAATTTGTCCTGAGCATCTATTTCGGCAAGAACCTTGCAAAACGATATGATCTTCTCAGCCTGCGTCTCTTCAAGCTGTTCCCGGCACCCTTCCTTCGGGCCTCCTTCATCTTCAATGAAAAGAGCGGCAGGTGGTATCTTCATGGCATCGCCCCTGTTGCGGCGAACGAGATCCCCGAGGAGCACAGGGACTTTGCCGTTCAGGCGGCCCAGGAATTCTTCGGGAGAAGGCCCCGTGTATCCCGCAGGGCGGCTTTCAGGTACGACCTTGCCATACTGCACAACCCTCTGGAGAAGGAGCCTCCTTCGGACCAGCGGGCGCTGCAGAAGTTCGTGAGGGCCGCCGAATCCCTCGGACTGGCGACCGAGCTGATTCAGAAGGATGATTTCGGCCGTCTTGCGGAGTTCGACGCGCTCTTTATCCGGGAGACCACGAGCGTGACTCACCACACCTATCGTTTCGCACGTCGTGCCATGGCCGAGGGCCTGGTCGTGGTGGATGACCCCGAGTCGATCCTGAAGTGTACCAATAAGGTATTTCTCGCAGAGCTTCTCGAAAAGCACAGGGTTCTTACCCCAAGAACGGTGATCGTCCACCGCGACAACAGTAATGCCTTATGCAGCGCGCTCGGGCTTCCCTGCATTCTCAAGAAGCCGGACAGTTCTTTTTCTCAGGGTGTTGTGAAGGTCGAAACCGAGAATGAACTTAGAGGGAACATCCATAAAATGCTGGAACGGTCGGACCTCATCATAGCACAGGAATTCATCGCCACGGAATATGACTGGCGGGTCGGTATCTTCGACAGGCAGCCCCTCTATGTCTGCAAGTACTACATGGCCGGACATCATTGGCAGATTATAAAGAGGGATTCAACGGGAAGAAAGACCGATGAAGGACCCTGGGATACTCTGTCCGTCGAGTACGCTCCTACGCGTCTCATCAGGACGGCACTGCGGGCTGCGAACCTCATTGGAGACGGCTTTTACGGAGTGGACATCAAGCAGGTCGGCGAAAAGTTTTATGTGATCGAGGTCAATGACAACCCCAGCATAGACAGCGGTGTTGAAGACAGGGTGCTGAAAGGTGAGCTTTATCTGAGGATCATGCGGGTCATTCTCCGCCGGATCGAACAGTCAAAACGGGGTTACTCGTCGTGAGGAGGCGGGTGCTGCGCCTTTTCGAAGGCTACGGAGTGGAAATCGAGTATATGATTGTCGACGTTTCCACGCTGGATGTGCTTCCCGTTGCCGACGAGGTGCTACGTGCCGCAGCCGGGAGATATGAGAACGAGTTCGAAGCGGGGCCTGTTGCATGGTCAAACGAGCTGGTCCTCCATGTCATGGAGATCAAGAACAAGGGTCCGGTGCCGTCCCTGGAAGGCCTGGCAGGAGAATTTCAGGACAGTGTGGTACGGATCAACGGGATCCTGGAAGGGCTGGGCGGGAAGCTCATGCCCTCGGGCATGCATCCGTGGATGGATCCGTCTGAGGAGACGCGGCTCTGGCCCCGGAGGAACAGGAAAATCTATGCGACCTATGACCGCATCTTCGACTGCCGGAACCACGGCTGGGCGAACATTCAGAGTGTTCACCTCAATCTTCCCTTCAGAGGAGACGCCGAATTCGGCAGGCTTCACGCTGCAATTCGTCTTGTCATCCCCCTGATGCCGGCCGTCGCTTCGAGTTCCCCCATAGTAGGAGGGAGAATCTCCGGGCTCATGGACTCGCGCCTTTACTATTACAGTGAAAACCAGAGGAAGGTACCCTTTATCACCGGTAAGGTCATACCTGAGCCGGTCTTCACGCGGGACGAATACGAGAGCAAAATCCTTAAGAAGATATACAGGGGGATAGCGAAATACGACAGGGAGCGCGTACTCGGATATGAATGGCTGAATTCGCGCGGGGCGATCCCCCGTTTTGACAGGAGCACCGTGGAGATCCGGATGCTGGACGTTCAGGAATGTCCGCTGGCCGACATGGCGCTGGCTGTCAGTATAGCCGCGGTAATCAGGGCACTGGTTGAGGAACGCTGGTCAGGTGTCAGGGAACAGCAGGCATGGGGAGTCGGCCCTCTCCTGCACGTGCTTGAGGCGACCATGCGTTTCGGCGAAAAAGCTGTCATTGAAGACCCTTCGTACCTCCGGTCCTTCGGGCTGAGCTTAAGGCGGGCCACTGCCCTGGATGTCTGGAAGCACCTGCAAGAGGAAGTGCTCCTTCATGACCCTCTCTTCGAAGATGAGACAGCCGGGGCCATGAACGTCATCCTTGATAAAGGGCCGCTTTCCAGGCGTATTCTGAGGGCGGCCGGCAGAAAGCCGGGGCGTCTTCGGCTCGGGAGGGTCTACGAGAGTCTTTGTGACTGCCTGATGAAAGGAGAAATGTTTCCTGGTTAGGGAATTCATGGTCATTGTCTCCTGTGAGCACGCCGCGAATGCGGTGCCGGGCCCCTTCGTCCCGCTGTTCAAGGGATACGGAAAAATGCTGCGAAGCCATAAGGGTTATGACATCGGGGCACTGGAACTCGCTGATCTTTTCGCAGAGAGCTTCGGCGTCGTTGCACATTCGTCGACGGTAACCCGCCTCCTCGTGGATCTGAACCGCTCTCCCGGCAACCGAGAGCTTTTTTCCGGGATATCGCGCCGTCTCGCGGCCGCACAAAAAGAAGTTGTCATGCGGGAATACTACCGTCCTTATCGTCGTGATGTCGAATCGGAGATCGCCCGTCTCTGCCGGGGAGGTAAGAGGACGCTTCATCTCTCGGTACATACATTTACTCCCGTCTTGGACGGGAAGGTCCGTTTTGCAGACGTCGGTCTGCTCTATGATCCCGCAAGAAGGGGGGAGGGCCTTTTTTGCAGACGATGGAAACATGCACTGGCAGGGAGGGATCCCTCACTGAATGTGCGCCTTAATTACCCCTATGCGGGGAGATCGGACGGATTCACCACATATCTCCGTTCCGTTTTCGGAGAGGAGTCCTACCTCGGCATCGAAGTCGAGGTGAGCCAGAAATACGCCCTCGGTGAGCGGAGGAGGTGGCGGGAGATCCGGCGGGTCATCGTGAGATCGCTGGCTCTGACGATTGATGAGTTCCATAAAGAGGATGGGGCAGTCTGAACCTCTTGTCGCATGACCCTGCGTCTGAAGTCTATGAATAAAGAGACTTAAGCCTCTTCGGCCCAGCCATGGGCGCCGATCAGCGGCACGAAAACACAGGGGGTATGGTATTCCTCGGACAGGCCTTTTTTCGTTTTTTTAATCCTCAGGAGCTGCTGGGAAAACCTGCTTCCCACGGGGATGACGAGGATGCCGTTTTCTCCAAGCTGTCCCAGCAGGGGTTCCGGCACATCGGGTGAGGCGGCGGTTATGATGATGCGGTCGAAAGGCGACTTCTCCGGCCACCCAAGGGTGCCGTCGCCCGACCTCACATGGACATTGCCGTAGGAAAGCGAGCGCAGCGTGAAGGCCGCCTGTTCCGCCAGGGAGGGGATCCTTTCGATTGTATAGACCTCGAGGCAGAGTTCAGAGAGTACGGCGGACTGGTAGCCCGACCCTGTCCCGATTTCCAGAACCTTCTCGCCGCCGATAAGCTCAAGCAGTTCCGTCATTATGGCAACCATGTAAGGTTGGGAGATAGTCTGGCCGTCGCCGATAGGCAATGCCATATCGTCGTATGCGTTGCGCCGTGCAAGATCAGGGACGAAGAGGTGCCTTGGAACGCGAGTCATCGCGGCCAGCACCCTGTCATCCCTGATTCCCCGCGGGACCAGCTGGGTCCTGACCATCTCCTCTCTCAGGGTCTTATCGTCCATCTATCCCGACTATCGCCTCGTTCAATCTGCTCTCTCTCAGGATAAACGGTTCAATATCTCCCTGGCGGCCACCACCCCGGAGGCGGAAGCCTGTATCAGACCCCGGCTTACCCCCGCTCCGTCTCCTACGGCGAACATGTCCGTCACCTCGGTTTCGAGGTGGTCGGTCAGCTTCAGCTGCATCGAATAAAATTTGACCTCTACACCGTATAAGAGCGTATGGCGGGAGTTTACTCCCGGGGCGATACTGTCGAGAGCCTCGATCATCTCCATTATATCACACAGATATCTGTAAGGGAGCACGAAGCTGAGGTCACCGGGCGTAGCATCCCGAAGGGTGGGCCGCACAATACCCTTGGAAATCCGTTCCGGCGTGGAGCGTCTTCCCGATGTGAGGTCGCCCAGCCGCTGGACGATCACTTCTTCCCCCAAGAAATTGGCAAGCTGGGCAATATACCTCCCGTAGGAAATGGGCTCGTCGAAAGGTTCCGTGAAATAGGTGCTGACGAGGAGGGCGAAGTTGGTGTTGTTCGTTTTCCGCTTAGCGTAACTGTGGCCGTTTACCGTCCATA
The DNA here is from genome assembly GCA_037381085.1 of Candidatus Sulfobium sp. Classification (GTDB taxonomy): domain Bacteria; phylum Nitrospirota; class Thermodesulfovibrionia; order Thermodesulfovibrionales; family UBA6898; genus JARRRD01. The sequence goes on along the minus strand of JARRRD010000022.1, from coordinate 12,276 downwards.
CACCCTTCAGGTATTCCTTTACCACTTCACCGTAAGGATTTACACAGAAAGTCCTGACCCTGTCGTCAAACCGCTTTGAATAAAAGAGGAGCTTCGGTTCGTAAGTCGCCCTCGTGAGAGGCTCGAAAACAGGCGCCGGCAGTTCCACCCTTACGCCGATATCGACGGGGTTATTCAGAAGAGTAAGGTTCAGCTTCCTGGACTCCTCCTCCAGCCATCTCGATCCTTCCCTTCCCGGCGCCACCACCAGATGTTCCGTCAGGAACTCCGTCCCGTCCTTCAGCCTGATTCCCTTGCATCTGCCGTCCTCCACGATGACCGCCTCAGCCTCGGTCTGAAAGAGTACGTCGACCTTCCTGTCGATGTCTTCCCTGATTTTTTTCAGGAGTATGCCGCACCTGTCGGTCCCAATGTGTCTTATCCTGGAAGGAACAAGAACGAGACTGTTTTTTGCCGCCATTCTTTCGAGTTCCCGGACCTCCTCCCGCCTGCTGCCGAACAACTCTTTCGGTGCCCCGTAATGGACATATACGTCATCAACATAATGTATCAGCGTCTTCACGTCGTCCTTGTCCATATACCTCGAGAGAAACCCCCCGACTTCGGGGGAAAGGCTCAATTTACCGTCACTGAAGGCCCCGGCTCCGCCCCAGCCGCTGAGAAGGTCGCACTCCCGGCACTTTGTACATGAAACGTCCCTGGTGATCAGAGGGCAGGCCCTCCTGTCGATGTCCTTGCCCTTTTCGACCATCAGGATCTTCGGTCTCTTCCGGGATTTCAGAAGCTCCAGTGCGGTGAATATGCCCGCCGGACCGGTGCCGATGATCACAACATCATATTTCTTTTTCCGCTTCATCCTCTAGGTCCTGCAGTGCCTGGCTTTTTCTAAAAAAGGCGAGGGCTTCGTAATTCGTCAGATCGAGGTGTATGGGCGTGATCGATATGAAGTTTTTCTGCACGGCGTCGATGTCCATGTCTTCCCCGCGCTCCCAGTAAGGAGTGCCTCCCCCTATCCAGTAATGCTTCTCGCCCCACGGGTTGTAAGTCTCCTGTATCGAGTTATCGTATACCCTTTTCCCCTGTCTGGTGAACTTTACCCCACGGATCTCTTCGGCGCCTGCATTAGGAATGTTGACATTCAAAAGGGTATCGTAGGGCAGGGAGTGATCCAGGACGAAAGCTGCAAGACGGAGAGCGAAACGCGAAGCGGTATCGAAACGATAGCGCTTCGCGGCGATCAGGGAAAAGGCTATGGAAGGTATCCCGAATATTGTGCCCTCAACGGCCGCCGAAACGGTACCGGAGTAAGTGATATCGTCACCCAGATTCGCACCCTTGTTGATCCCCGAGACGACGAGAGAAGGCCTTTGGGGAAGAAGCTTATTGATGCCGAGGGTTACGCAGTCCGTCGGAGTACCGTTAATGCTGAAGACGCGTTCTCTGATCTCTTCCGCCCTTAAGGGCCTGTGAAGCGTGAGGGAATGGCCGGCGGCGCTCCTTTCACGGTCGGGTGCGACTATGAAGGCATCGCCCAGCTGTTCCATTGCGCTCAGGAGAGCAAAAATCCCGGGGGAATGCACGCCGTCGTCATTTGTCACGAGAATAACCGGCATCACTGCATATTCTAGCAGAAACTCTGTGCGGCCGCATAACAAAGTTTGGCCCTGATGTGGTTCCCTCGGGGGAAAAAGACCGTTTTTGCCAATAAAAACCTTGCCCTTTGGGTACTTTTTATGCAAAATAAAAACCGTTACAGGCCTTATGCTGCGAGATTGCTATGAAAACGAGACCGCTTACCTACAAAAGGGCTGGGGTAGATATAAACGAAGGGGACAGATTCGTGAAGATGATCACCCCGCTTGCAAGAAAGACCTTCAGGCCGGGAGTGATCAGCGATATCGGTTCTTTCGGGGCCCTCTTCAGGCTCGACAGGAGGAAATACCGGGAGCCGGTGCTTGTGAGCGGGACCGACGGCGTCGGGACGAAACTCAAGGTTGCGTTTATGGTGGACCGGCACGATACGGTCGGCATCGACCTCGTTGCTATGTGCGTAAATGACATTCTTACCAGCGGCGCGGAACCCCTCTTTTTTCTTGACTATTTTGCCACCGGGAAATTGAAGTCCGAGAAGGCCGCTGAGGTGGTGAAGGGTATCGTCGAGGGCTGCAGGCAGTCGGGTTGTGCGCTTATTGGCGGTGAGACCGCCGAGATGCCCGATTTTTACGGGAAGGGAGAATATGACCTTTCGGGCTTTGCTGTCGGAGTAGTCGATCAGGGAAAGATAATCGATGGAAGGCGAATCAAAGCTGGGGATGCGATCATTGGAGTTGCGTCTAGCGGTCTTCACAGCAATGGATACTCTCTGGTGAGGAAGGTTTTCTTCGAGGCAAGAAAGACAAGTGTACGGAAGATTCTCCCGGAGACAGGCCGCTCGCTCGGCGAGGAACTGCTGAAGCCGACGAGGATATACGCAAAGGCCTTCAATGCCCTCAGTCGGAAGGTTGAAATTAAAGGAATGGCCCACATTACGGGAGGAGGAATCCCCGGCAACCTTCCCAGGATCTTTCCGGAAGGGAAGGGTGCCATCATAAATCAAAGCTCTTGGCCTGTCCTTCCCATCTTTGAAATAATCCAGGATTATGGGGGTGTTCCGGATGAGGATATGAAGCATACCTTTAACATGGGGATCGGTTTCATCTTCGTCGTGGATGACGGGAGAAGGGAAACGTCCCTCAGAATTCTGCGACGGAACGGTTTTGATTCCTATCTGCTCGGCTACGTCGAAAAAGGGATAAAGGGGGTTCGGTTTGCAAAGGGTTAAGAGACTTGTCAAGAAGGCATTTACTCCCATCACCATAATGTTTATACCCCACAGCGACGGCAGGCCTGTCAGATTCAGAATTCCTTCCATAGGGATTCTTCTTATGGTAGTCCTCTGGCTGACAGGGATGGCATATGTCTTTTCCATAGGGGTCAACACCGTCGAATACAACAAGATGAAGTCGAAGCTGAATTATTATTCATCTCAGTTTGTTGAGATGAGGTCGACGATGGACACCCTTAGAGAGACAGAGAACGAATTTGCGAAGCTCTTTAAATATAAGTCAAAGGGCAAGATACTTGAGAACCTGGATGCCTCCGATACGGGTTCACTTGACCTGCGCGAGTTAAAGCGTCAGATTAAGATAACTATGGAAACCAGCGGAGATATCAAGGATTATTTGAGTAAACAGAGAGATATTTATCTCGCCACACCGAACGGATGGCCCACCGACGGGCACATTACTTCGCCTTATGGATGGCGGGTGGATCCAATGACGGGGGGCAGGGAATTCCACGGTGGTGTCGATATTGCGGCGGAGCCGGGGGAGCCTGTTCGAGCCACTGCCGACGGGATAGTTAGTTTTGCCGGCTGGAGCGGCAACAACGGGAACCTCGTGGTCATAGAGCACGGCATGGGATTCCAGACATTCTACGCTCACAACAGGAAAGTGATAGTCAAGGTAGGACAGAAGGTGAAGAGGGGCCAGATCATAAGCTATATGGGGTCCACGGGGCGATCTACAGGACCTCACGTTCATTATGAGATCTGGCACGATGGCAGATCTGTAAACCCGGCGAAATATCTTAAAGCGAGGTCGTGATGTTCGGCAGGAATCCGGGCAAACTGGAATCCATCATAGGCGCTGACTCTCATTTCAAGGGAGAGATAGAGACAAAAGGCACACTCAGGGTGGACGGAGGCGTAGAGGGCAACGTACGCGCCGACTGGGTTGTTATAGGCGAGAAGGCTTTGATAAAGGGAGACGTTGAGGCGCGGGGAATAATCGTGGGAGGGAAAGTCGAGGGGAACCTCAGGGGCAAGGAAATAGTCGAACTGAGGAATAAGGGGAACGTCTCAGGGGAAATCTTTTCGAACAAGCTCACCATCGCCGAAGGCGCGGTTTTTGAGGGTAAGTCTTCCATGAAGAAGGAAGAACAGAAGGTCGTAGAGCTTTCGAACAAGGAAAAATAGGCCGGGCTGGAATGATGCTGACGGCGTATCAGCATCACGCTCCCGGGTGACGGAGGAAAGGTGGTTTGTCGCGGTCATGGAGGGCCAATATTTCTTGAACTGGTTTATGAATCTATGATTATGGGATGACATTGTAGGCCGAAGTTCACGTTGACAGCGGCCTTTTCAGTATGATAAAAGATGAAGAGGAAGATGAATTAGCAGACAAGACTAATCCCTTCGTGAGGAGGGGCTGCAGATTTTTTTGAAAGATGGCCGGACTGCCGAAGGTAAAGATCTTGGTGGTTCGGCCTTTTCATCCGGAGAAAGGAGGCAAAACGACAGAGGGAGTGAAGGGCGGTATTATTATGGCTTTGCCCGGGGACTGGCGTTTTCTTCCTGACAGAAGAGGGTCCGGAGAGGGTCATTAGCCCTGAACAGGAGTATAAATCCTTGATTGAAGGAAGGGAGGTAGAACATGACTACAGTAAGGAAATTACTGGAATCAAAGCCCGGGAGCACCTGGACAATCCGGCCGGAGGCCACGGCATATGAGGCCCTTCAGCTGATGTCGGAAAAAAACGTGGGTGCCCTGCTGGTGTTGAGGGATGAGGAACTTGTGGGGGTATTTTCGGAGCGTGACTATGCGAGGAAGGTCATCCTCAAGGGCAAATCTTCGAAGAACACGGCAGTGGGAGAGTTGATGACCCATCCTGTTTATTATGTGACGCCGGAAATGACAATTGGAGATTGTATGGCTCTCATGTCAGGCAGGAGAGTTCGCCACCTGCCGGTCCTGGAAGATCGAAAAGTGGCCGGCGTGGTAAGCATCGGCGACGTGGTAAACAGGATCATCGCCGAGCAGGAGATAACGATACGCGATCTCGAAAGCTATATCACCGGCGGTTACGCAGATATCGGTCACGCCAGATAGTCCGGCTCATAGAAGGTAAGGCTTTCTGTGACCCTCTCCCATGACGGGAGAGGGTAGTTCCATAATCCTTCCTCTTTAGCAAACTAAGCTCTCGCCTTGAAAGGACGCTCCTTTTTCCGTTTCTCTCCATGGCGGGACTTTCCCTGGCGTCCTGGAGAAGCGCCGAAGGGCTTTGCCTTTTCCACCGCTACTCTCCTGCCCCTGATGACAGCCCTGTTCATCACGGTCAAGACCTTTTCAGCTATATCGGAGGGCACTTCGAAGAAGGTGAAATTGTCCATTATAGCGATCTTGCCTATCTGACGTCCCGGAATGCCCGTTTCGCCCGCTATGGACTTAAGTATCTCGGCGGTCTGGATCTTGTCTTTCCGACCCAGGGTCATGAACAGCCTTGTCATTCCCTTTTCCTTCTGCCGGGGTCTGAGCTGCTCCAGTTCACCTGCTTCCCTGGTTCCGAAAGCTATGGAAAGGGCGGCAGCGGCTATTCCGTCTGCTTCCAGAGAACCGGCAAGCTCCCGGACAACGCCCAGGTACATGTTATGTTTCCCCTCACCGATTATCTTCGAAAGTGTCTCTTTTATGACCCTCTGACGCGCCTTCCTGACTTCGGCAGCGCTGGGAATTTCCTTCCTGCTCAGTTTTGTCTTTGCAACCTTCTCGATGGTCTGGAGTTGACGGTATTCCCTGGGAGTGACGAAGGTGACGGCAATCCCGGAACGTCCGGCCCTGCCGGTCCGGCCTATCCTGTGGATATAACCCTCGGGGTTCTGGGGGATGCTGTAGTTTATCACGTGGCTTATGTTCTCGATGTCTTTGCCCCGTCCTGCCACATCTGTTGCCACCAGTATTTCTATCTGCCCCCTCCTGAACCTGGACATTATCTCCTCCCGGTGGGACTGGGTAAAATCTCCGTGGAGGGCCCCGGAATTATACCCGAGATGCCGGAGTCTTGCCGAAATCTCGTCTACCTCTCTTTTGGTATGGCAAAAGATAAGGGTAAGTTCAGGGGCTTCCACATCGAGCAGTCTGGTCAGAACCTCGACCTTGTCTCTCTCCCGCACCTCATAGAATACCTGCTTGATCTGCGGTGTGATAATGTCTTTTACGTTTATCGTGATCTTCAGAGGGTCCTTCATATGCCGCTTTGCCACCTTCAGGATTTCCTGCGGCATTGTAGCGGAATAGAGCATGGTCTGCCTCGATTCCGGCGTGGTTTCGAGGATCCTTTCCACGTCGGCTATGAATCCCATGTCCAGCATCTCATCGGCCTCATCGAGCACTATCATCGAGACGTTCTTTGCCGACATCGTCCCTCTGGTGAGATGGTCTATTATGCGCCCCGGCGTCCCGACGATTATGTTTGCACCCTTGCGAAGGGCCTGTATCTGCCGTTCCATGGATGCTCCGCCGTATATGGTCAGCACCGAACACTTCTTGTAGGCGGCAAGGGACCCAAGCTCTACCGAAACCTGCATCGCCAGCTCGCGTGTCGGCTCTATGACAAGGGCATAAGGCTTCTTGCCCGAAAACTCCCTTTCCACAATCGGTATTCCGAAGGACGCTGTTTTTCCCGTCCCCGTCTGAGCCTGGCCGATGATATCACGGCCTTCCATCGCATGTGGTATCGTCAGCTTCTGTATGGGTGTGGGCGCCTCGAAACCCATTTCGTGAACCGCCTTCATCAATGCCTTGCTCAGGTTAAACTCTTCGAAACTTCCAGTTGCATTTTCTTCCAAGAAACATCTCCTTTTCTGCTTTTTGACAAAATAAAACCCCAGGGCTGTCATCCCTGAGGTTATCGCGCCAGTGGTTTATATAATGAATGAGTTACAGCTATTTTGTCAATGTGACCTGGCAGCGTAATTCGAAGTATCCCCCGAGGACAAGGACGTAGGGTTCATTAAAGGTTATCCAGAAGCTGACTTCTCTGAGAACGGAAAGGATTTTTTCGACATATTCCAGAAATTTGTCGACAGAGCGATCTTCATGCCATGGATATTTCTTCATGAACCAGCTAGGATGAGTGAAGTGATGAAGGGTGACCATCGGCTCGATGTTATAGTTCCGCAGGGTCGTTACCACCTCCTGATAATGGTCGATCGCCTCTTTGTCCCAGGTGCCTTCGCGGGATTGTATCCTGCTCCACTCGATAGAGAAGCGATAGGCGTTTACCCCGATGTCCCGCAGCAGGGCAAGGTCTTCCCTGTAAAAGCTGTAGTGGTTCGTGATCTCCGGCCTCCCGTCGAGTGTCCGGTCCCACGAGGTCCAGTCGGCGCCTGGAGAGCCCTCAAGCTGAAAAGCGGAAGTGGCTACACCCCATAAGAACGTGCGGGGCGACGGACTTCTTCGGTGATCGGCCAGGTTGTCTGCGGCAACGGGAATCTTATTGACAGCCATGGTTTACATATACCATTAGCCCTTGCGCTGATGCAACAGACATGAGGCATTAAATGATAATTTAAAGAAAATGTAACTGGACCTTAACGTTACGGTTTATGACGTTTCGGGGGCTACATGACCAACTCACTCGCAGGGAGGCCGTGTTTACGGTAACGCCTCAACAAACCGCTCCAGTATTGCCTTGTCACGGACCGATATATCCTTGAACTCTACGCCGGCGTGGTATCTTTTAGGCATTTTCCCGGGTACCTCTTGATAAAAGGCAATTCTGCCCTTGCAATGAACAGGGGCGTCAGTTTTCGTAAGAACAAGTTCCAATGAGAATATCATGTCTACAGGAGGTTCCTGATCCACCTCCATCTTCATACCACCCACGCTTATGTCCTTGATCTCGCAGTGCTCCATGTAGCTGAGGACCGCTTTCTCGGGAGGCGAAACCCTGACCCTGACTCCCCTAAGTCTGCGGTCTTTGAGTTCCAGGACCTTATCCGATATCAGCTCTCTGAGCAATTCCGCCTTGTCGGTCCGGACATCGAGAAACTCTATACCCGCCGTATAGACGGGAATTACTCCCCCCGGCATCTTTTCCAGAGCCGTTTTTTCCCAAATAACCACGCCGTCAACGGGTATGACTCCACTGCCGTGCTCTATCTTGAAATTGTATTTACAGCCTATGAGCAGCCCCCGTGCGCCCCTGATCAACGCACCGTTCAGACTCAGTTCCAGAATCTCGACCGTCGTATTGAACATGGTTCTTGCATAGATGCCCATGCCCTCGACTACGTACCTGCGGGGTATTCTTCTTTCATTCATCGTGTCCTCTCCTCAAAGGGATCAGTCATAAGCGATTTCAGAAAAAGCAGGCAACCTCCCGAAGACAGATCTGCCATGTCTGATTGTGTGCATCCTGAGTCAATCTTATAGCCGAATACGGCCCGGGTCAAGGACCGGTTAAGATCAACTTGATGTTTTGCTCCATGAATTAATAGAATTTAGTGATACTCATAGAGAGGGAGCCGGGTATTTATCACTGCCGCCTGATGTGCCGGAATACGGGAGGAGAAAATGCGAACCAGGTTTATTCAAGTCTCGACCGAAAGGCAGATAAAGACAGTGGAATCCCTCGCGAGAGAGATCTGGACTGAACATTACACGCCCATCATAGGCAAGGGGCAGGTCGTTTATATGCTCCGTAAGTTTCAGACAAGGAAGGCTGTTTCGGACCAGATCGGGGAAGGGGTCCTTTATTTCCTGCTTGAGGCCGGCGATGAAGTTATTGGATACATGGCCGTCCAGCCGAGAGACGACGAATTGTTCCTGAGCAAGATATATGTAAGGGCACCAAAGCGCTCCATGGGATACGGAAGGAGGGCCGTTCGTTTCATCGAGGACCTGGCCCGGGACAGAGGACTGAGGCGGATTTCTCTTACGGTTAATAAGAACAATACCGGTGCTCTCAGGGCGTATGAGAGGCTTGGCTTCAGCAATCTCGGTCCCGTGCTTAAGGAGATAGGCGGCGGTTTTGTGATGGACGATTACGGGATGGAAAAGGATGTCTCACTCCGGGGCGGGACGGACCCGCGCTCCGGGGTCAAGACTGACAGACTGGGGCGCCGCTGTTCGGTGCGGTCTGCCGTCCGGCGGAAGAGAGTATAGCCATTATACGCTTTATTGTTTACACGGCATTGCTTTGCATGATTCTCCTGACGGCCTACCAGTACCATAACAGGAAACTGGCTAATGCTGAGAGGTACACTGGTGAGACGAAGGGGCCGGCAGTCGCTCCGGTGGAACGGCGGGAACTGTCCAATGCGATCAGAGGTCAGGAGAGACATGCAGATGCCTCTCGGGAAGCCCGCTTTTCCGATACCACGGACCCGAGTGCTGCAGCCGGGCCCCCTGCGGCAAACAGAGCTAAGGAGATAAAGGAAGAGGCGGTAAGGCTGTTCAACAGGAAGGATTATGAGGGGGCCCTCAAGCTCTTCGGTGAGGTTGAGAAACCCGACACTCAAGTGCTACTGGGCAGCGGGATCTGTTATTTCAAGAGAGGCGATTATCAGCGTTCCATATCCTTTTTCAGGAAAGTCCTGGACCGCGACCAGAACAATTTTACGGCCTTGAAGATGATCGCCTTCGCATATTACCGCCTCGATGATATTGATCAGAGTTTCGCCGATGCCGGGAAAGGACTGTCCGTACGCAATGACTCACAATTGCAGGCCCTGTATGAAAGGCTTGTCCGGGAACGGAAGGCCAGACAGGGTTATACGGAGGAAGACTCGTCGCATTTCAGGATCCTTTTTGACGGGTATGAACAGGGAGGCGTCGACAGAGAAATCCTCGACATCCTTGAGGACGCATACCGAACAATAGGACAGGACCTCGATTACTTTCCCCCTGAAACGGTAACTGTCATATTGTATACGGACCGTGATTTTTATGATACTACACAGGCCCCGCACTGGTCTGGTGGCTTATACGACGGAAAGATAAGGCTCCCCATAAAGGGGATGAATATTCAGAAGCCTGTCGTAAGAAAAGTCCTGTTTCACGAATACACGCATGTCCTCGTTCATTACCTTGCACATTCCTGCCCCCTTTGGATTAACGAAGGCCTCGCAGAGTATTTCTCTGCCGGCTATCCCCACATGACAGGACAGGTGATACCGCTGCAGGATATGGCAAAATCATTTGCGTGGCTGAGTGGCAGAAATGTTAACATCGCTTACCGGGAAAGCTATTCCGCGGTGTCCTCCCTGATAGGTAAATACGGCCTCTACAGGATGAAGGCCGTGCTTCAGGGATTCGGGGCGGGGAAGGGACCGGATGCGGCATTTGAAGACGCGCTGGGCATCACCTACAGTCAATTCATTGCCCGTTGGGGAAAGGAGAACAATTCTTCATTTTAATTATTAATGAACCTATAAATTATGCAAGTAAGGATTGAATTTTTTGGGGCCTGTGGGGTACTCTATAGTTCCTGAAAATCTTATGCGCTGGGGAGGACTGTTTGATGGCAAAAGCATCCGCGAAGTCTAAGAAATATGTCTATTTCTTCGGAAGCGGCAAGGCGGACGGAAGGGCCGACATGAAGAATCTTTTGGGAGGCAAGGGAGCTAACCTGGCAGAAATGACGAACCTGGGAATACCCGTTCCGCCCGGCTTTACGATAACGACGGAGGTTTGTACTCTTTATTATAAGAACAAACGCAGGTATCTACCCGAGTTGAAAAAGCAGGTTGACTCGGCTCTGGGCAGGGTCGAAAAGATAATGGGCAGAAAGTTCGGCAATCCCGGGAATCCTCTTCTCGTTTCGGTGCGGTCCGGGGCGCGGAGTTCGATGCCGGGCATGATGGAGACAGTGCTGAATGTGGGTCTCACCACGAAGACGATACCGGGCCTTGTCAGAAGGACGAACAACGAACGTTTCGTCTATGACGCGTACCGGCGCCTTCTCATGATGTATTCCGATGTCGTAATGGAAAAGGCGGCCGGGATAGAGCCGGAAGACGGCCACGGCATCCGTCATAAGCTCGAAGACGCCATGGACAAGGTAAAAAAGGCAAAGAGATACAAGAGCGATACGGAACTGTCGGTGGATGATCTGAAGAAGCTCTGCGATGAATTCAAAGTGATCATACGCAAGACTTTGAAGAAAGATTTCCCCGACACCGCCCAGGAACAGCTGTGGGGCGGCATAAGCGCCGTCTTTCAGTCCTGGATGGGTAAGAGGGCCGTATCTTACCGCAAGATAGAGAAGATCCCGGAAGAATGGGGGACCGCGGTCAATGTTCAGACCATGGTGTTCGGAAACACCGGAGACAACTCGGCCACAGGTGTTGCCTTCACCAGGAACCCGGCCACCGGCGAGAACATGTTTTTCGGCGAGTGGCTGCCGAATGCACAGGGCGAGGACGTGGTGGCAGGCATCAGGACTCCGAACCCAGTGAACAAGGCCGGAAAGACGGAAGACACGAGGCACCTGTCTTCGCTCGAAGAGGCTATGCCGAAGGTATACAAGCAGTTGTTCAATATCCAGAGGAAACTCGAAAAGCACTACACCGACATGCAGGACATCGAATTCACTATCGAAGAAGGAAGGCTGTGGATGCTTCAGACCAGGGTAGGAAAGCGCAACGGCCAGGCCGCAATACGCATGGCGGTTGAGATGGCCAAATCGAAACTGATTACAAAAGGGACGGCTATTCTGAGAGTGAAGCCGGACCAGATGGATGAGCTTCTGCACCCCGGTGTTTCTCCTGATGCTGAAAAGAAGGCCCTGGAACTGGCCAAGGGGCTTCCGGCCGGGCCGGGAGGCGCATTCGGGAAGGTCGTATTTACGGCCGACGATGCCGAGTCCTGGGCCAAGAGGGGAGAAAAGGTAATCCTTGTCAGGAACGAGACCTCTCCGGAAGACGTACATGGAATGCATGCAGCCGAGGCCATCCTGACCGCAAAGGGAGGGATGACAAGCCATGCCGCCCTTGTTGCGAGAGGCTGGGGCAAGTGCTGCATAGTGGGCTGTTCCGCACTTGATATAGACCTTCAGACCAAGGTGATCCGTGTCAACGGTCATACACTGAGAGAAGGCGACTGGATCACCCTTAACGGCACAAAGGGAAGGGTGTATAAGGGCAAGCTTGACCTGACGGCCGCCGATCCCGAGCATAACCGCTGGTATAAGGATCTGATGAAATGGGTGGACCAGGTAAGGACACTGGGCGTACGGACCAACGCCGATACCCCGAACGACGCCGCCGTCGCCCGTTCATACGGCGCCGAGGGCATAGGCCTATGCAGGACGGAGCACATGTTCTTCGAGGCTGACAGGATAAAGTCGGTGAGAGAGATGATTCTCTCCGATACGGTGGAAGGGAGGAAGACGGCGCTGGCCAAGCTTTTGCCGGTGCAGAAGGGCGACTTTACAGGAATTTTCAGGGCCATGAAG
>JARRRD010000021.1:0-27802 GCA_037381085.1 Candidatus Sulfobium sp. | reverse complement strand
GCTGTCCGAGATCATAACACAAACGTATCTCCTGCTTCCCGCCGACCGCCGATCGGCCTCCCCGCCATCAATGAGCACGGGAGCACTCTCGATAGTGAGACTTCCTCCATCTGGCATAGCGTCCCGAGCGTTCGAGCAGAGGTTCATGACAACCTGTTCTATCTGGACAGGATCCGCCTTTAAGACCAGCTCTTTTTCCGAAAGCGAGAGGTCCAGCCGGATGCCTTCACCGAGAATGCCGGCTAGAAGCGGCTTCATCTTTCTTATGAGCCTGTTAATTTCCGTCGGTTGCGGACTTATCGTCTGCGTCCTGCTGAAAGTGAGAAGGCTCTGGATGAGGTTCTTCGCCTTGGTAAGGGAGACGTCGATTCGTTCAGTATAATCTCTCAGGGGGCTGTCCTCGTACAACTTCTTTTCCAGCATGTAAATGGAACCCTGAACGGTCGAAAGGATATTGTTGAAGTCATGAGCAACGCCCCGCGCCAGCGTACCGATCGCTTCCATAGTCCGGGCAAGCCTGAGTTTCTCTTCAAGAGACCTTTTTTCCTCTTCTCTTTCTTTCAGGTTTTCCGACATCATATTGAAAGCCTCTGCGAGCCTTCCGACTTCGTCATGCGTCTCCACCGGAACTATCCCGGCCGACTGACCTTTTCCAAGTGACCTTACCGCCTCAGTCAGACGAGTGAGGGGCCGTGTTACCCTCCTGATCGCAAGGAATATGATTACGGCGCCCAGAACAATAAATATCGCCGCGATAAGGGCGCTCCTGACCAGAATGGCTGCCGTTTCGCCGCCCAGTGCCTTCTTGTCCATGACAACCCTGACAAATCCTATAACTTTTTCTTTCCTGACAGAGGGCGTATTCTCGAAATACAGCAATTCCGGCGGAGCAGCAGACAACGCGAGCGTAACCGGAGAAACAATTTCGATGGTGTCGTCGCTTTCGGACAACCCGGACAAGCCTCGGCCGGCCGGCGTTGCCGCAAGTCCGCCCCCGTTCCGGCCAAACGGTCGTTTCTTCTCATTGAAAAGGACCTTTCCGTCCGCGGTCAATACCTGGACGGCAAGTACGTTCCTCTGCTTCAGAACAGCCCTGGCCGCGTCCCTCAGCGATGTCCTGTTTTCCGCAAAGACCGCCGTCTTTGAACTGTAAGCAAGCAGTTCGGAAAGCACTCTCCCTTTTCTTATGAGATCTTCCTTGACCCGGCCCTTCTGGTAATAGACAAAAAAGAGAGCAAAGATGGCCGACACAATCACGATCGAGATCGAAAATGACCTGAAGACTCTGAAACTGAAGCTCTCCCTGAATTTCTCAGTCGGCATTCTCAGCCCTTCCGATTGTTTTCGCGTTAACCCGTATTCCAAGCTTCTCCAGGACCTTCCTGTTAATGACCAGTCCGGAGACATGCGCATCGACCCGTATTTTCCCGGCGTTGCCCGCTCCCTGCAGCCTTTTCGCTATAGTCCCGGCCTGGGCGCCCATGTCAAAGGAGTCTACGGTGAGTGCTGCAGCGGCGCCCATGTCGACGTACTTTTTCGAGAAGGTGAATATCGGGACCCGATCCTCAAATGAAAAAAGAAACATGTAATCGACGGTAGCGGAGTTCAGAAGGGCGGGTTCAGGCAGCATCCAGAACAGGTCTATCTTTCCCTTCAGACCATCCATCAAAGCCGGCACAGAAGCGGCGGTGTCGGCCCTTTTCACGACAAGATCGATACCCCTTACGGCAGCCGCCCTCATTGCTTCCTTTACGTAGGCGTCCGAGTTTTTCGGATCATAGACGAGTCCGATCCTCCTGGCCGTCGGGAATAATCTCTTCATGGCATCGAGGTACCTGGAAGGAGAAATATACATGCTCACTCCCGATGCTTTCCCCGCCTTGCCGCCGGTCAAACGGCCGGGGACCATGACATAGATGACGGGCAGGTCTGTGATCGTCCGGACCTGCGCCAACGCGTCCATACCTATTGCAAGCACCACATCGGGATGGAGACGGGAAATCTCTTCCCCTAAGCTGCTGTCCCCCGTCCACTCGGGGGTGACTGTAGTAACGCTGCAGCCGCAAGAACTCTGAAAGCCCCTGAGGGCATCATTATAGGGCCTTATATTGGCACTCTTCAGCACCGCTGCTTCGTAGGCCCACGAATGCCCTGCAAGGCAAAGGGTAAGCACCAGGATCAAAAGGAATGATATTTTCTTTGACATCCGTCCCCACGGAAATGATTTTCGATGAAATATGATAACGTAACGGGCATGAAAATTCTATAGCACAGACTACGCAGGTCCGGAGCCGGCCAGGCACGACCTCAAGAATACCGGGAATCTCCCTAAACCATGCCGTATTTAATGTCCTGCTTCACCATCGTCTCCAGAGTTGCGTCGAAATAGGATCTTCTACAATCCACGCCGTCCATGCTCCCGTCGCGGACGAGTTTCATATACCTGCATCCTCCGAAGCAAAGGGGCAGATAGGCGCAATCAAGACACTCTTCGTTCTTCCAGTTATCGAGGTTGTGGGAATTACCGTAATCTTCTACCCCCTTTACGATATTGCCGATGTTATATTCCTCTATGCCAATAAGCCCCGGGCACTTACAAATGCTGCCGTCATAATTAATGACAAATCTGTTCCTGATATCGATCATGCAGGCCATCGGTACGACCCGATTGGTCCGGTAGCCCCGTCTCAGTATCTCTTCTCTGAGATATACTACGGCATCCCGGAGCCACTGCTCATTGTAATTACGGCACCCGTCATGGAATCCCGGAGGCCCAAGACCCTCGCTTTCCTGAGTCACGGGATCGAACCTCACGAGCGAAAGCTTGTCCGGCGTCAATCCGTTCTCCATCATATAGTCGAGGAGGCGGGGAAAGTCTGCATTGTTCCTCCTGGTGTAGTTCCCGCCGACCTGGATATCCGTCATCCCGCAGACATCCCTCAGATTTTTAAATATCAAATCAAAAGTACCCGTTCCGACCTTGCTAGGCCTGCAATTATCGTGGATGTCCCTTGGGCCGTCGATGGTGACCACGGCTTCTTTCAGCCCCAGGCCGGCGAGCTCTTCCACAATACGCGGCGTAAGAAGGGTGCCGTTCGTGACCAGATATGCCTCATATCCCAGCCCGCGGTCATCCGCCAGCGTCTTTATTTGTAGGGAAATGTATGCTACAAGGTCGCGGCTGAGAAGCGGCTCACCGCCATAAAAGGTTATCCGGATCTCCTTTACCTGCGGCGCAAGACCGTTTTTCAAGAACCCGATGAAATCGTCGGCGGTCCGCCGGGTCATATAGTGCTTTCCCTTACGGAGCCCCTCAAAACAGTATCTGCAGGCCAGGTTACAGTCGAGGTTCATAACTACCTTGGCGGCAAATATATGGTCCCCGGCATTGAGCTCGTCGACAAAGCGCCCGACACCGTCCTTCTCATTTTCGGCTCGTTCGACAAACAGGCCGAGTTCCCGGAGTATCAAATGTTCATCCGCGGTGATATTCCCTGTCTCTATTCCGCTGAGCCGACCCTTGGGAACCTGGACAATAGAGGCCCTTCCTGTGGAGAAGAGGATTACCGAATCAGGATCAACGCCATCAGGCCAGATTTTCGAGTACCTGGAGAGCTTCATATGATTTTACCAGTAGAGATGGAGATACATGCGGCGGGCCCCACTTTCATGTCTCCCGCCGCACGGTCATTGCAACAATCCGGTTACTTCCGCACGGAACCCGCACCGGAGGCACAACACGTAGACGTTGCCGCTGCAGTCTTTTCAACACCCTTGCTGAGAACGACTATTCCTTCTTTCATTGCCTAAACCTCCTTTCTGAATGCATAACAAAAAAGGGCTAAGGATCAGAACTTCATCCTGAGTCCCGCCTCAAACCAGCGTCTCGCATTGACATAAGGGGTTGTCCAATATTGCGAACCGTCGAAAATGTTGTGGCCCGTCGCAAAAACCTCCGTCTTCAGCCCCTTCCGCTGGTATAAAGTCTTGATCACATTAACGTCGAAGATCATCGAGCCATACCGCCCATCGTAATAATCTTCCTTATTCCACCATATGTAGCGTCCGTCAAGGCGTGCCCTGAAAGAGCTCTTGTCATCATAGGTGAGCGCTACGTTGTAAGTATTCGTTGGCACGTCCCTGATCTCCTCGCCCGTATCAAGGTCCTTGGTATGAATATATGAAGTGCCCGCTGCAAGGGTAAGGTTATAGACAGGAACAGTCTTCATCTCAACCTCCACTCCCTCTCTCCTTGCCCTTCCCCCGTTGACGAACGTCCAGACACTGCCGTCCGGGACAAGATCACTGCTCACTATGATATCGCGTATTTCATGCCTGAAGCCCTCCACCTTCAGCCAGAGATACTTCAGAACTCCTGTCTCGAAGCCGGCCTGATAGGACCATACTGTCTCCCGCCCGAGGTCGGGATTCGGTCTGTACCATGGAGAGGTTCCGCTCAGAGCCGTGAGACTGGGGTCATTGAACCCCCTGGCCACAAGGGCCCGCAACAGAGTATGATGCCCGATATTATAGGTGACGCCGATGCTGGGGCTCACAAACATATCTGTCCTGCTTGTGTCGTCAAACCTCAGCCCCGGGGTTACCGTTACAGGTCCGAGGGTAATCGTGTCATTCACGAAAAAGTCCGATTTTGTGACTTTGAGTTTATCAGGTCCGTACAGACTGTCTTGAAGGATATCGTTTTTCAGTTCCGCTCCGGCAACCACTGCTTGAGGCCCCCTGTTCCAGGTCACCGCGAGATGTGCCTCGTATTACTTGCCCTTGGAGCTCTCCTGGTAGGACTCTTCACCGGTACTTATAAGGTGTTCGGAGTAGTACACGTTCTGGCTGGCAAAATCAAGAGCGGCATCAAGCTTGAACTCGCTGTTCAGCCGGCTCCGCAGGTGCAAACCGGTCAGCAGGTTTTCGAGATTGTCGCCCGTTGAAACATCATAATCCGTGAACCTGCCGCGGCCTCTCCTGGCCTTGTTGTAAAAGAGCTTAAACTGGAGGTCGGTTTCTCTGCCCAGATCGTATGACAGAGTTGTGTAAAGATTTCTTTCTCTAAGTTGATCGTCCGGATAAAATCCGTCGGAACTCAAATTGCCGGCGGAAAAGTAATATCCAAACCCCTCCTTTTTCCCCTGAACCTCGGCCCTGACGTCGCTGGTTGTCCGCTCGCCGTAAGAGGCCTGTACGGTGCCACCGGGCTTCTCTTTCGTACCAGGCCCCTTCGTGATGATATTTATGACACCACCCAGCGAAGAGCCCCATACAGATGAGGCCGACCCTTTAATCACTTCGATGCGGTCTATAAACTGTACCGGGATACTGCCGATCTCGTCATTATCTGTAGACAAATTATTAAGTCGAATACCGTCCAGCATCACGACAACCTGCGCGGCGTCAGACCCCTCGATCAGCACTTGCATATTCCTCCCAAATCCGGAACCACCCAACAGAACTTGTACGCCGTTGATTCTGTTCAGAACTTCCCCGACGGTATGCGCATTCATCAACTCTATATCAGATGCGGTCACGACTTCCACATTCTCGGCCACGCGCGAGATGGATTTGAGGCTCCGGGTGGCTGCGATCACCTTAAGTTCATCGGGTTTGAAATACATGAGCAGGAAATTTTTCTCCTCCCGCGTCATGGCGAAAGAAGGGACTGCAACGTAAAAAATGGGGAATAAAAGCAATAAGAATATGGCGGTTCTTTTGATCATATGGCCTCGTCCTTAAATATTTTTTGATAAAACTCGCGACAGTATACACAATATCCCACGATAATTTCCACAGCAAAAAAGGCTCGCATAGAAGCGAGCCTCTTTCTTGTTTATCTATCACTCCCTGCGGCCAAACCGCTGGGCAATACTATTTAGCCCTTTTTACCTCCGCAACCTGTATCCTCGTCACAGCGCGCTCAAGGGAAGACTCGGCTCGCGCAAAATCCATCTCCTCGGTCTTTCTCAGTCTTTCCTCCGCCCGCTTCATGGCGGCCCTTGCTCTTTCGACGTCAATATCCTCGGACCTTTCGGCGCTGTCCGAGAGGACCAGCACTTTTTCCGGCCCTACCTCGGAATATCCCCAGTTCACAAAAAAATATACCGACTGGCTTCCCTTCTTAGCGGACAGCATTCCGATCTTCAGGGTCGTCACGAAGGGCACATGACCCGGCAACACCCCGAATTCTCCCTCACTGCCGCTTGAGGTTACCTCATCCACTTCTTCACTGAATACAAGCCCCTGGGGCGTAACTATTTCGAGAAGCAGTTTTCCTTCAGCCATTCTTTCTACCTCGACCAGCCCAGTTTCTTCGCGTTCTCCTCAACCTCTTCGATGCCCCCCGTCATATAGAACGCCTGCTCCGGCACGTCGTCGTACTTGCCCTCGACAAGCGCCTTGAAGCTCTTTATCGTATCCTCGACCTTGACATACTTGCCGGGCCTGCCCGTAAAGACTTCGGCGACATGGAAGGGCTGGCTGAGGAACCTCTGTATCTTCCTCGCTCTGGAGACGGTCAGTTTGTCGTCTTCAGACAGTTCTTCCATACCTAAAATGGCGATGATGTCCTGCAGTTCCTTATATCTCTGGAGTATCTTCTGTACGCTTCTGGCAACTGCATAATGTTCTTCCCCTATAACCTTGGGGTCGAGAATTCTCGACGTCGAATCCAGAGGGTCCACGGCCGGATAAATCCCAAGCTCCGATATCTGCCGGGAAAGAACGACCGTACCGTCGAGATGGGTAAAGGCCGTCGCAACCGCGGGGTCGGTGAGGTCGTCAGCCGGCACGTAAATCGCCTGCATGGATGTGATGGCGCCCTTCTTCGTGGTCGTGATCCTCTCCTGCAGGATACCCATGTCCGTACCAAGTGTGGGCTGATATCCAACCGCAGAAGGCATTCTGCCGAGAAGGGCGGAAAGCTCGGCGCCGGCCAATGTATATCTGAAAATGTTATCGATAAAGATAAGAACGTCCTGTCCCTCGTCCCTGAAATACTCCGCGCAGGTCAACGCCGTCAGGGCGACCCTCGCCCGGGCTCCCGGGGGCTCGTTCATCTGCCCGTATACCAGTGCCACTTTTTCGAGAACGCCTGAGTGCTTCATTTCGCCGTAGAGGTCGTTTCCTTCCCTCGTCCTCTCTCCGACGCCCGCAAAGACAGAGACACCTCCGTGCTTCATGGCGATGTTATGGATCATCTCCATGATGACAACCGTCTTGCCGACACCGGCGCCGCCGAACATCCCCATCTTGCCGCCCCTGACGAAAGGCACCAGCAGGTCAAAGACTTTGACGCCCGTTTCAAACACCTGCGTGACAGGCTCCTGCTCCACAAACTCCGGCGCCGTCCTGTGTATCGGCAGCCTCGTCTCGGCGTTTATGGGGCCAAGGTTGTCGACTCCCTCCCCGATCACATTCATGATCCTTCCAAGGGAAGCCTTTCCGACAGGGACCGTGATGGGATGTCCCGTATCGACCGCCGGCATCCCCCTGACGAGTCCGTCCGTCGCGGACATCGCGACGGTCCTCACCTTGCTGTCACCGAGATGCGATGCGACTTCGAGAGTAACCCTGATGTCGGGAATACCCTTCTCAGTGTCCCCCTTCTGATCGATCGTTATTGCATTCAGGATGTCCGGCATCTCTTCTTCGAACTCGACATCCACAACGGCTCCGATTACCTGTGAGACCTTTCCTGTATTCATTCGCTTACCCCCATCTCTCTGTATAAAATCATTCTCATTATCCCTTCAATGCCTCCACACCGCCGACGATGTCCATAAGTTCCTTGGTAATTGAGGCCTGACGTGCCTTGTTGAACTGCAGTGTAAGCCTGTCGATCATCTCACCGGCGCTCTTGGTCGCATTTTCCATGGCGGCCATCCTCGCGGCCTCTTCCGATGCCTGCGACTCAAGCAGCGCCCTGAATATCTGTATCTCCACATTTTTCGGCACCAGGCTGCTGAATATCCCCTGCCGTGAGGGCTCAAAAACAAAATTCTGGGACGGCATGGCGCCTTCTTCATGTTCAATCGGAGCAAGCGGAAGAAGCCTCGAAATCACGACCTGCTGCGATACTACCGTCTTGAATTCGTTATATATCAGAACGACCTCATCGACCGTCTCGCTCAGGTAATTCTCTATCACGTCCGCAGCGATCTCCTGTGCGTTGGCATAGCTTATCTTTCCGGAGATGCCCGTCCACGTCTTCCTCATCTGGACCGATCTTCTCCTGAAATAGTCCCTCGCCTTTCTCCCGACTACGCTTGGGCTTACCTTCATGTCGTCCTTTTCAAGATCGGCCATATACCGGGTTGCGGCCTTTATTATGTTCGCATTAAAGGCGCCGCAAAGGCCCCTGTCGCTCGTCAGGACAATCACTTCGATATTCTTGCGAGGTCTCGCTTCCAGAAGCGGGTGGGACCGGCTCTCGGCCGCTGTCGACAGGTTCGACAGTATCTGACTCATCCTTTCAGCGTAAGGCCGCATCTCCAACATTCTCTGTTGCGCTTTTCTGAACTTCGCCGCGGCGACCATTTTCATGGCCTTCGTGATCTTGCTGGTGCTTTCGACCGCTTTGATTCTTCTCTTGATATCTCTTAATGTAGCCATTTTCTTCCTTTATCTCTCGTGAGTCTTACGGAGTCCGCCGGACCTCACTTAAGGCTGAAATCCCTTTTTGAAGTCTTCAACAGCCTGGGCGAGCTTCGCCTTAAGGTCGTCGTCTATCGCCTTCTTCTGCTCCAGTTCCTTCTTGACATCAGCCTTCCGGTCGTCCATATACCTCAGGAGCTCCTGCTGAAACCTCTTGATAGATTCCACGGGAATGTCGTCGACAAATCCCTGGGTCGCTGCAAAGAGAACGCAAACCTGGTCTGTCATGGACATTGGCATATACTGGTCCTGTTTAAGAAGTTCGACCATCCTCTTGCCTCTCTCAATCTGCGCCAGCGTGGCTTTGTCGAGGTCGCTGCCGAACTGCGCGAAAGCCGCCAGCTCTCTGAACTGGGCGAGATCAAGCCTCAAAGTACCGGCAACCTGCTTCATCGCCTTCGTCTGGGCGGCACCGCCGACGCGGCTCACCGAGAGACCCACGTTGACAGCCGGCCTCACGCCGGCATAAAAGAGTTCCGGTTCAAGATATATCTGGCCGTCCGTGATCGATATAACGTTTGTCGGAATGTACCCCGAAACGTCGCCGGCCTGCGTCTC
The DNA here is from genome assembly GCA_037381085.1 of Candidatus Sulfobium sp. GTDB lineage: Bacteria > Nitrospirota > Thermodesulfovibrionia > Thermodesulfovibrionales > UBA6898 > JARRRD01. The sequence goes on along the minus strand of JARRRD010000021.1, from coordinate 18,583 downwards.
GATTATCGGAAGAGCCGTCAGGGAGCCCCCGCCGAGTTCCTCGGAAACCCTCGCTGCCCTCTCGAGAAGCCTTGAATGCAAATAGAATACGTCACCCGGGAACGCCTCACGACCAGGCGGACGCCTGAGAAGAAGAGAAAGCTGTCTGTATGCCGTGGCCTGTTTGCTGAGGTCGTCGTAGATGATAAGCGCATGCCTGCCGCTGTCCCGGAAATATTCCCCCATCGCGCACCCGGTATAAGGAGCTATGTACTGCAACGGAGCCGGCTCGCTCGCCGTCGCCGAAACTATAATCGTATGCTCCATGGCCCCGTTCTCTTCGAGGATCTTCATAACACTTGCAACATTGGAACGTTTCTGGCCGATGGCAACGTAAATGCAGGTAACATCCCCGCCCTTCTGGTTGATAATGGCATCTATGCCGATAGCGGTCTTGCCGGTCTGGCGGTCTCCTATTATAAGCTCTCTCTGTCCCCTTCCGACGGGTATCATGGAATCTATGGCCTTCAGTCCCGTCTGCATCGGCTGATTAACAGGCTGTCTCTCAATGATGCCCGGGGCAACCATGTCGACTATCCTCATCTCCGAGGTATTGATCGGGCCTTTCCCGTCGATAGCTTGTCCTATTGCATTGACAACCCTCCCGCGGAGCGCATCTCCCACGGGAACGGACATGATCCTGCCTGTCCGCTTTACGACATCACCCTCATGGATAAGCGAATCTTCACCGAAGAGAACCGCTCCGACGCTGTCTTCTTCAAGGTTCAGCGCCATTCCCATAACACCGTTGGGAAATTCCAGCAGTTCCGATGCCATGCATTTATCCAGGCCGTAGACCCTAGCGATACCGTCACCGACCGCTATGACCGTACCGACCTCGCTGACATCGACCTTCTTCTCGAAGTCAGTGATCTGCTTCCTCAAAAGTTCACTTATCTCGTCTACTTTAATCTCCATCTCTTTCACCCCTTTATAAGCTCATCTTTCAAAAGCCGAAGCTGGCCCTTAATGCTGCTGTCATACATAGTGCTGCCCACCTTGACGAGCACGCCGCCCAGCAGGGACTGATCCATGACAAACTCTATATCCACGTCCCTGTCTATAAGTCCTTTCAGTGAATCCTTCAGGCGCCTTTCGTAATCGCTCCCGACCTCCACGGGTGACAGGACTACCGCCTTGGCCCGCTTTTTCTTTTCAAGATAAATAGCCGTCGCCATCTTTATTATCTGGGAAAGTGCGGCAATCGCCTTGATTGCGGCAACGTGGACAACAAATTTAGTTACCGTCTCTGACAGCTTCGCCCTCTCCGCAACCTGCCTCAGCGCCTTCTCTCTCTCCTCTCCCGTAAAACCCGGATTTACGAGGACGCTCCTGAACTCCCGGCTTTCCTCCATGAGCTTCTCGATCACCGACAGCTCGGCAATCGCCCTCGGGGCATCCTCCAGCCCGACGGAACTGATCAATGTCTTGGCATACTTCTTGGCTTCCTTTACAGGTTTCACTTTTTGCCCTCTATTTTCGCGACCGACTCTTCAAGCAGCTTCATCTGCTCTTCCTTGGTCATTTTCTCCTTGAGTTTCTTTTCGGCGAGTTCCATGGCGATCTCCACTGCCTCGTCCCGTATCGACGATTTGGCCTGTCTGACTTCGAATTCTATATTGCTTTTTGCCTGTTCCAGGATCCTCTCCTTCATCTTCTCGCCCTCTTCGATGAGCCTCTCTTTTTCTTTTTCGCCGGAGATCTTTGAAGATGCAATGATCTCTTCAATCTCCTTATCCTTCACCTTGAGCCTCTCCTCCACCTGGGCGAGGGCCTTCTGCGCCAACTCTTTCGCCTGGCGGGCCTCGTTCAGACTCTGTTCGATAAGCTCCGTCCGCTTCTTGAAATACCCCTTGACGTCCATCTTCTTGAACAGCCATACCAGCACGAAAATGAGTACAAGGAAATTGACGGCAGGCCAGACAAATTCCCTGAAGACAGATCCCTGTGCCTCGCCGCCTTCGGCAGCGAAGGCGACGGATACAAACATGAGCGATATGATAAAGACCAGGGGAATAACGTGTAAAATTGCGGAGCTTATTCTCCGTGACTTTTCATTATTGACTTCCGGCTTCAGAACCTTTCTCATTACGCCCCTACCAGCTTTCTGACTATTTCTTCCGAGAACCTTTCAACGTCCGCCCTGAGGGCCTGCCTGGCCCTGGCGACTTCACCCTTCAGTTCCTCTCTCGCCTTCTCGATCATGTCAGCCGAGTTTTCTTCTGCCTCGGAGAGAAAGGTCCTCTGCATTTCCAGCCCCTCCGCCCTCAACGACTCGAAGGCCTCCCTGGCCCTGGCGCGGGACGCCGTGAGTTCCTTATTCATCCTGTCGATCCCTTCCTCTTTCCTGCGGTCCATCTCCTTCGCCGCGTCCAGCGACCCCTTCACGGTGTTTTCCCTCTCCGCGAAGATCTTCAAAATGGGCCTGTAAAGGATAATATTGAGAATATAAATCAATACCAAAAAGTTTACGGTAAGGAGAATAAACCATTTTAGCTGAATATCGAGCATCGCATCCTCTTCTTCATCGCTGAGATTTTTTTGATTGAAAACCTTCGAAGATTATCACAGCGCTCAGAAGTTTGTCAAGACATTTTACATTTAGAAATAAGAGGTTATCTAAAAATTTACCTATAGGTCGATAAGTTATCTTTATTCCCCCTGAAATAAACGGGAATGTGACGGTTCATTCCCGTTCTCCCATCGAGGGCGCCACCAGATTCTTTATCGTCAATCCCTGCACCAGGATAGAAAATACTACGATACTGTAAGTCATGGTTATCACGATATCCCTCTCCGGGCCATGGGGAAGAGACAGCGCCAGGGCAACAGCTATTCCGCCCCGCAACCCTCCCCAGGTCATCACCTTGAGGGTGCCTGCCGGCAGCCTGGACCGAGACCTCATCAAAGAAAAGGGTATTCCCACCGACACCAGCCGGGCGAGGAGAGCTACGGCAACGGCGAGCCCCCCCGCGATAAGATAACGCCCCGTGAGTGTCACCACCAGCAGTTCAAGACCGATCATGACAAAGAGGAGGGAGTTCAGTATTACGTCGACGAGTTCCCAGAACATGTCGAGGTTGTGGCGGGTCTTTTCGGACATGGCAAATTTTCGTCCGCGGTTTCCGATCAAGAGCCCGGCAACCACGATCGCTATCGGTCCGGACGTATGGAGGGCTGCCGCAAGAGCATATCCGCCGGTCACCAGGGCCAGGGTCACAAGTATCTCCACCTGATAATTATCTATGCTTTTCAACACCCCGTATGCCAGCCAGCCCAGCAGAAGACCCAGGACAAAGCCGCCTATCGCCTCCTCGAGAAAAAGAAGTGAAGCCTCCTGGAAAGACGCCCCATGCGACCCCGAAGCCATGCCTGCCAGGATTACGAAGACGACCACGCCTATCCCGTCATTGAACAGGGACTCGCCGGAAATTATTATCTCCAGACTTTTCGGAGCCCCTGACTTCCTAAGAATGCCGAGAACTGCGATGGGATCGGTGGGAGAAATAAGAGCACCGAAAAGCAGGCTCGTGATAAACCGCAGTTTCAGCCCCAGCCATCCCGAGACAAAATATATCGTTATGCCTGTCACAAAAGTTGAGATGACAACTCCTGCGGTAGCAAATATCCCTATCTCCCATTTGCGCCTCAACAGCTCCTCGCTGTCGACATGCAGGGAGCCGGCGAAAAGCAGGAAGCCGAGCATCCCCACCATCAATGACTTGTTGAAATCTATATTCTGCAGGAAGGATTTCCAGTGTTCTTCGATGCCCAACGTGGAGGGAAACAGAAGTCCAACGATCACCAGTCCAAGAGACATAAGAATCGAGATCAACATCAAACCAATCGTATTGGGGAGCCTGATAAACCGGTGGTTCAGATAGCCGAACGCGGCCGAAAGAGTTATAAGAATGGCGACGATGTTGAATAAATTCATCTTCCCCCTAAATTAACCTTACGGTTGCAAAAAAATACCCGGAAGGCACGGAAGGGGCTCCGAAAAATGTCTTGTAACGGCACCTTAAAGCCCTTATAGAATGGCCTGCCGGCCTTCTTCTGGAAGTCATCAAACGTCAGGTCCTCATTTATGAGGAAGATAAATAGAACCGTGTCGTCATTACAAGACCTTTTCGGTGTCGTTTCCGGGCTGATTTGCAACGGTTAAAGTATATTATACGTGCTTTGTTTCGCGATGTGGAGCCTGGCACAGTAACACTTCACTACCCTCTTCTTTCCTTGACCCCTCGGAAGGGACTGGGCTAGAATTATTGACAATGCGTCCGTCATGGTCCGAATATTCTGTTGTTGTCAGGAAGGCCCTCGCCACATAAGATGCACCTACCGATGGAAAATCTCTCGCTGGAACTTCTCGAATTCCCGAAATTGCTCTCAATAATCTCGGACCTTGCCAGCAGCGAGGCGTCCGGGAATCGCGTACGCGAGATCCTTCCCCTTGGGAACAGGGACGATATACTGACCCGTCAAAGGCGGATAGGGGAAATCATGAGGATGTCCCAGGAGGACATGCCGCTCAGGATCTCGCGATTTCCCGATGTAGCCCCCCTGCTCCTTACAGTGAAAACCTCCGGCGCCGTACTCGAGGCACAGGAGCTCGCCGGTTTCATGCCTGTCCTCGACGTAGCAGAGACGGTGGCCGAACAGATCGACGGCAGAGACGACCTTACGGCGCTGCGGGACTATGCCGGAAGTCTGACCGGCTTTCCCGACATCCTGAGGCTTCTCAGGAGATCTGTAGACAGTGAGGGCAATATCCTCGACAGCGCTTCCGCCATGCTGGCAGATCTGAGAGAGAGGACCAGGAGACTCGACGCAAGGATCATGAAGAGGCTCGAAGAGATGGTGCGGGACGAAAACCTCTCGGTCTTCCTCCAGGATGATTTCATTACAAAAAGGTCCGGAAGGTGGGTCATCCCCGTACGGATGGATTCCAAGGGTCAGGTCGCCGGCGTGGTGCACGACGTCTCAAAGTCGGGCGAAACAGCCTTTATCGAACCGTTGGCAATCATAAACCTTGCGAACGAACTCGAAAATCTCTTCGCTGAGCAGCGTGCCGAGGAGATACGCATTCTGAGGAACATTTCGGCGAGAATACGCGAGTCCGCCGACGGCATCGCCGCCGAATATGGGACGGTCGTGGGTCTGGATCTCCTGAACTGCATCGCACGCTTCGCTGAAGGACTGGACATGGAGATACCCTCAATAAACGATACCGGTTGCATCAGTCTCGTGCGGGCAAGGCATCCCCTCCTTCAGATCGCATTCGGAAAGTCGGGGGGAATGCGAAATCTCGTTCCGCTCGACGTAACCCTCGGGGACGACAATACAATTATGGTAATAACAGGTTCAAACGCCGGCGGTAAGACTATCGCCGTCAAGACCATCGGGCTGCTCACCCTGATGGCCTTGTCGGGCATGCCCGTTCCAGCTGATTCCTCGTCGAGCTTTCCACCATTAAAAAGCCTTCTGGTCGACATTGGAGATGAACAGTCAATCGAGAGCAGTCTGTCAACATTCTCGGCTCATATTTCCAATATCTCGGCTATCCTCAGGAACGCCGGCAGCGAAACGCTTGTTCTAATAGACGAACTCGGCACCGGCACCGACCCCGAGGAAGGCGCGGCCCTTGCCTGCGCAGTCCTGAAGGAGTTGGACGGGGGCGGCGCGCTCGTGTTTGCCACGACTCATCTCGCTCAGGTAAAAGGCTTTGTGCACAGGACGGAAGGTATGGTGAACGCCTCGATGGAATTCGACAGAAAGACCCTTTCGCCGCTCTATAAGCTGCGGATAGGAGAGCCCGGCCAGTCCCATGCCCTTGAGACGGCCAGCAGGTACGGGCTTCCAGACAGCGTTATCGATTCCGCAAAAGCCATGCTCGGCGGCATCCAGGCGGAGTTCGACAACCTCATCGCAGACCTGAACGACAAGAGGGCGCGTTATGAGGCCGCTCTCGATAACATGAACCGCCGGAAAGAAGAGATGTATGAGAAGAGCAGAATGCTTGAAGAACGGCTGGCAGAGGCGGAGGAAAGTAGAAAGGAGATAATGGCCAGATCTTACAGGGACGCCGCAGACATGATTGCCGGCATAAAGAGGGAGATGCGCGCCCTGATCGAAGAGCTGAAGGCAAAAGAAAAGACAAAGAGACGCGAGGTTGTCAAACAGGTCGAGACGAAACAACGGGAGATAACTGAAAAGCTCAGAGGATTAGAGGAGGAAGAAGAGACAGGAACGCCTTCACTTGAGGAGATCAGGGCCGGCGATACCGTGTTCATTCGCTCCCTCGGATATGACGCCTCCGTCGTAAGTGTAATGGGACAGCATAACCGCGTGAGGGTGACAGCCGGCAACATGGAGATAGAGGTCCCTCTTTCGGATGTCGCCTTCAAAAGGGGGAGGACCATCAAGGAAAGAGCGACCGCAGTACGAGCGGAAAGGACAGACGAGATAACCCCGTCGAGAATCAACCTCATCGGCCTGAGGGTAGATGAGGCCCTGTCACGGCTTGAACCCTTCCTCAACCATGTCTCGCTCGCCGGCATTTCCGAAGTCACCGTCATCCATGGCCTCGGCACACGGACACTGTCGAGGGCGGTGAGGGAACACCTTGAAGGACATCCCCTGGTAAAAAAATTCAGGGCCGGTGAGAGGGTTGAGGGAGGCGAAGGCGTTACCGTTGTTACAATGGCTTAAGCGTAACCCCTGCATAAGAATCTCTTCTTCCGGCAGTGGTCAGACGCAAGTTTCAGTCGCCTTCGAACCCCGTCAGGGCAAAGAACTTATAGCCCTTTTCGGCAAGTCTTTTTGCCCCGCCCACATCCGGCAGATTCACGATGAAGGCCATTTCCACGACAACTCCCCCAAGCTTTTCTATAAGAGCCGCAGAGGCCAGGGCCGTACCGCCAGTTGCAAGAAGATCGTCCACGAGCAGGACCCTTGACCCGTCCCCGAGAGCATCCTTGTGGATCTCGATAGTATCCGTCCCGTACTCGAGTTCGTATTCGTAGCTAATCTTCTCGCCGGGGAGCTTGCCTTTCTTTCTGATGGGTACAAAGCCCTTCCCCAGCGTGTAGGCGAGCGCGCCGCCGATAATAAATCCCCTCGATTCTATACCCACGATAATGTCGAAGCTCATGTCCCCCTTGATATACCGCTGAGTAAAGCTGTCTATCACAAGTCTGAAACCTACGGGGTCCTTGATGAGGGTGGTGATGTCCCGGAACAGGATGCCTTTCTTGGGATGGTCGGGTATCGTCCTTATTCTGGATTTGATCGGCATGACAGACCTCCTCTTATCTGCATTCGCAGTCGATAGGGGTAATCTTTGTAATGGTCTTGAGAAGAAGCTTCTTCACGTTCTCGGCATTACTGTTCATAATGGCGAGGATCATTTCCCAGGTGACCGGCTCCTCGCCTTCCTTCCAGCAATCGTAATCAGTGGACATCGCGATAGTCTGGTAACAGATGCCCGCCTCCCTCGCGAGGATGACCTCGGGTACGGTGGACATGTTTATCACGTCAGCCCCGAGTTTTCTGAACATATGGGACTCCGCCTTCGTCGAAAATCTCGGCCCCTCGATGGTGACCACTGTGCCTGATTTATGATGTCTGAGGCGAAGTTCCTTCGCCGACGCTGCGAGAAGGGACCGGAGAGACCTGCAGAAGGGCTCGCTCATCGGAGTGTGTATCACTTTGTGATCGTGAAAAGTGAGAGGTCTGTGCTTCGTGAAATCGATGAACTGGTCGACGAACACGAGGTCTCCGGGCTTTATCTTTTCCCTCAGAGACCCGACCGCGGTAGTGGCCAGAATATGCGTGCACCCTTCTTTCTTCAGGGCATGGATGTTCGCCCTGAAGTTGACTCCCGTGGGGAATATGGAATGATCCTTCCCGTGCCTGGCGAGGATAACCGTGTCCTTACCGTGTATCTTCCCGATCGTGAGCGGCGAAGAAGGACTCCCGTAAGGCGTATTCACCTTCTTCCGCCTGACGTTCCTGATCAACCCCGGATCGTCCAGTCCCGATCCACCGATAATGCCTACCTTTACCGCCGCCATGCTCTCTCCCTTGGCAAGTGAATTGATTAAAAAGATAAATAATGGAGGAAATGAAAGTCAAGCAGGTCCGTCTACTTTTTCCCCGTCACGAAGCTGTGATAAATCAGTATCGGATTGTCCCTGATCTGCGAAAATCCGGCCGCCTTCATCTGCCCTTCGATCTTTTCCGCCGTCACCCTGATCGACAGCGGCGGCCCCTCGGGCGTCTCTTCTTTTTTCCAGTCTATTACCGCGAGGCTTCCGCCTTTCCGCAAAAGACGGTAGGCCTCCTGCACTATCTTTTCCGGCTCATCGAGTTCGTGATGAAGATTGATCATGTAAACAAGGTCGGCTATCCCGTCGGTCAGGGGGACGGAGCTTTCCTCCATCTTCATCGGGATGACGGAATCCTTGAGTTCCCCCGCAAGGTTGTCCTTCATCCACGCCACCATCGTATCGGACACGTCGCACGCATACACCCTGCCGCCCTTCATCTTCCCCCTGAACAAAACGGCAAAAACACCCGTACCCGCCCCGATGTCCACGACTGTCAGCGGATCTCCGGGATCCAGGGTGTCCCAGATCAAATCCGGGCTCAGATATTCAAGCCTTTTCGGGTCGTTAAGCTTCGCCAGCTTTTGGGGGTCGAATTTCCTTGATTCCATACTTTACCTCAGTCCTCCTTCGTCGAAAAATCATGGTTCATCGGTTCCTGCGGATAAGACATGATCCAGGTTGGCCTGTCATTCCCCGATTTGATCGGCGGACCCGTCTGATTTGAGCGTTTCTTGATTGTCCCGCCTGTCCCGGGCTTGATCCTGGATCAGGCCGGACAATGACAAAATATGAAATTATGGACAATCACTACTTATCATCCATAGACTTGAGCACATACCCGGCGCCCCTTACAGTGTGTATGAGAACTTTGTCATTACCCTTGTCTATCTTCTCTCTCAGAAATTTTATGTGGACATCAACGATGTTTGTACTGGGGTCGAAGTCGTCGGCGCCGCTTTCGAGACCTTCCACCTTGCTCTCTACGGAATCAATGGCTGTAAGCATCAGGACGGGCTTCTTCACCCCTTTTTCCCTCAGCTTCCTGCATAACTCCACGCCGTTCATGCCCGGCAGCATAATATCAAATATCATGAGGTCGTATTCATTGGAAACAGCCATCAGGAACCCGTCGTCGCCCTCTTCCGCAACGTCGACAGTATAAAACTCCTCCTCCAGCCCCTTCTTTATAAAGGCAGCGACATTATTCTCGTCCTCTACCAGCAACACTCTCATACCTATTAGTATATATTATTCGAAGGCGGGAACAGAAATGACTGACCGGTTCCTGTGAAGTCCGGGCCGGCGACGATCAGAGACGCATGATTCCCGTTGCCGCCGATCTGTCCGCCACGAAAAGCGGAAGGTCCCTCTGAAGGATTTGACGATGCCTGCGGAGAGCAGTTTCAGGGCTGTTGTTCTGCCCCGACAGATGAGAGAGGCATGCCCACTGCAGCCTTGTACAGGCCCGCAGAAGTTCCGCCGATTCGATATTTGAGATATGCCCTGCCGGACCTGTTATGCGCCGTTTCAGAAACGCCGGATAGGGTCCTGCCGCGAGCATCGCCGGCTCATAATTGCTCTCCATGAATACGGCGTCCAGCCCCGCCAGCAGATCAGCGAGTCCCTCAAATACGTGTCCCAGATCGGTCATGATACCCAGCCGCTTACCGCCGGCATCGACAATAAAGGCCGATCCATCCGCGCCGTCATGAGGCGTGGGGACCGATTCAACGGATACGTCCCCGAATCTCAGCCTGCCGCCGGCAAAAAAGAGAGAAACATCTTTCAGATTTCCGAGGCCGTGTCTTCTCTCGGCCGCAGACAGGGTCCCGGGAGTCGCATAGATCGGCAGGCCGTATTTCCTCTGATAGACGCCTGCGTAAAGCACATGATCCGCATGATCATGTGATATTATCAGGGCGTCCACCTGTCTGATGTCGTATCCGGACAAGGCGAGTCTGCGTTGCGCCTCCGCCCCGCATATCCCGGCGTCAAAGAGCAGCTTCACGCCCCGGGCTTCAACGAATATGCAGTTGCCGCTGCTTCCGGACTGCAGTGCGACCGCGGCCACGCCGTCACCCCCTGCGGCCCGCCCACGCCCGGTCATTTCCCGCCTTCCCGCACTACTGCGCCGGGTCCATCATCGGTAAAAACTGCCAGGATTCCCATGATCTTAAATCCTCATCCCAGGCTAGTATACCACCTGACACCACAACTTGTTCAGACATACTTTCCCCGGGCCGCCGATGTTCCGCACTTGACTTGCAAACAATATCATGAGATTCTTGACCTATAGACGACGAGTCTGAGAACGAGCCAATACCTGGAAATATGACCAGAGGGGAGGACAACGATGAAAAAAATGCTTATCGCCATCGACGGTTCCGACAATGCCATGAAGGCGGTAGAGTATGTGGCCAGGCAGTTTTCCGGGATGAACGGTCTTTCTCTGACCATCCTTCACGTTCTGCCGTACCCCCCCGCACCGTTGTGGGACGACGGGCACATACCTACGGAAGAGGAAAGTGCAATCAGGGCGAAATACCTCGATAGATGGCTGAAGAACGAAAAGGCAAAGCTGGGCCCTGTCTTTGACAGGGCGGTGCAGATACTGACAGAAAGGGCCATAAAGAGCGAAAACATACGCACAAAATCTATCTCCGATTCGATAGACGTGGCGGGAAGCATCCTGGAGGAGGCGCGGGACGGAGGCTACGACACTCTCGTTCTCGGAAGGCGCGGCCTGTCACCGGCCAAACATTTTCTGATGGGGAGCGTTACGAGCAAGATCATCAACCACGGGGCAGGAATTGCCATCTGTGTCGTGGAATAACTCCCGCCATGGGGTAAATTTACGCTACACTTGAACAAATGTTACAGGTAGAAAAGGTGGCCTAACTCTGCCTCTGACGGCTCAGTCCTTTTCCTTTATGAAGGCCACGGTCCCAACGGGCACCACGACCCAGCCCGATTCCGATTCCAGGTATACATCTTCTTCACCGACTTCGACGAGTCTGCCGGTGTATGTTATGTCCGCCGTGTGAACCTCGACGATTTTGCCGACAAGCTCTCTCACCTTGTACCTCCTACATGTAAACGGCCGTGCATAAGCCGACTATTACGGAAAATATTCCCGCTGATCCTGCAGACCGTGTTCAAGAAGTTGATGACATTTTTTCCCTTCTTCTTGCCCGCACATAGATACGCAGGGGGGTGCCATCAAAACCGAAATATTCCCTCAGCTCCCGTTCTATGAATCTCAGGTGGTGGTCCCTGACAGCCTCCGGATGGCTCGTAAAGACAACGAAAGCCGGCGGTTCTCCCTTCACCTGCGTCATATAGTACATTTTAACTCTTCTCCCTTTATATAGTGGAAGGGACAGATTCGCCGAGATGCGTGTGAACGCCCTGTTCAACTCACCCGTCAATATCCTCTTCTTCCTCTCCAGGACTATCCTGTCGATGACGGGGAAGACTTTGGTAATCCTCCTCCTGACAAGACCTGACACGGTAATGACGGGCGCATACTGCGCAAACCACATCCTCCTCCGCAGCTCGGCCGTCAAGGCTCTTACGGACTGATCAGGTTCATTCATCAGGTCCCACTTGTTCAGCAGAAAAACGGCCCCCTTTCCGTACTCCTTCACTATCCCGGCTATCCTGACGTCCTGTTCCGTGATCCCCTCGGCAGCATCTATCACAACGAGAGCCACATCGCAGCGTTCTATGCTCCTCACCGCCCTCACCATCGAGAACCTCTCCAGTGAGTAGCCTATCTTACCCTTCCTTCGTATGCCCGCCGTATCGATCAATAGGTACTTTCTAGTGTAATAGGTACAATAGCTGTCGATGGAATCACGGGTAGTTCCCGGAACGGAACTCACAACCATCCTCTTTTTTCCGAGCAGCGCATTGACAAGAGTCGATTTGCCGGAATTGGGCCTCCCTACCACCGCCACCTTTGGACATTCGACGGTTTCCTCCCTGTATTCCGGCAGCAGCGAATCCAGCCGTTCCATGAACTCATCGAACCCGTAACCCGTTACGGCAGACAACGGCCGCAACTCCTCCGAACCGATGGCGTAAAAATCATACAGTCTTTCTTCCCTGGAAAGTGCGTCGATCTTGTTTACCATCCATAATACATGCTTTCCAGAGGCCCGCAGCAATCTCGCCAGTTCCATGTCCGCCGGGAGAAGACCTTCCTTCCCGTCGAGAAGATGGATGATAACGTCGCCCTCCTCTATTGCAAAGAGGGCCTGTTCTTTGGCCTGCGCGAATACGTCTTCGGTCGGGCCGGTATAGAAGCCCCCCGTGTCGACGACCATAAAAGTCTTGTCATCCCACGTTGCATCCAGGTAATTCCTGTCCCGGGTGACACCTGGTACATCCTCTACTATCGCGGAATGAGTCCCCGTCATCCTGTTGAAGAGGGTCGATTTGCCGACGTTCGGCCTGCCTACTATTACCACCACGGGTTTTGCCATATGACTATTCTACAATAAAATTTTGCCCGGAGACCGCTGCGGGAGGTGTCAGGGCTCCTTTTTCGGGTAAATCGGACTGACACCTGTACTGCTTTTTTTGTCATAATATTTTATTCTAAGAAGCAGCAGCTCGTTTACCAGAGAGGCCAGACACTGAGAAAAAAACGGAATGGAGGAAAGTCCCGCATCTCCGGGGGAGTGAGGAGTTTATCCCGGCCTCTTTCTTTACTTCTGCTTTGCGACTCTATTTCCCGGCGTTTCCGTGTTAAACAGCCCTTGTCAGGCTTATCCTTATCGAGTAAGTCCGTTTCATGACAATCAGGGCCAAGATTATTTCGATCATTGCCCTCACCGTCCTGCTGACCGTCGGTGCAACGATGGCGGTTGTCATCGGAATGCAGAAGAGGAAAATGACCGTCGCCGGCATTCACGAGACCCGTTTCCTCTGCGACGTGATCGAGAGCACGACTGAGAGCGTCATGAGCGAAGGAAGAACCGTCGACATCCAGAAAATCCTCGATGGTGTAGGCAGAAACAGCGAGATAATAAAACTCCGCATATTGTCAACCGACGGCAGGGTCCTCAAATCCGCTGACCGCTCCGAAACAGGCTCAAGGCCTGCCGACCTGCCGGCTGCCGCGCTCGCGACCTCGCGGGAGTCGCAGGCCTTCGTAAGCGGCGTCCGGATTAATTACTTTCGCAGGATACGCAACCGGAAGGAATGCTTTGGCTGTCACGGCAGCGGGGAAAAGATCCTGGGCATTATCCAGATAGTCCACGACAATTCGAGAAACTACAACGACTTTCTGTCATTCAGGCGGCTTCTGGTTTTTTTCTGCTTTGCGATCGTGCTCATTGTGTCGGTTACGATGAGTTCCCTGTTCCAGCGTCTGGTCGTGAGACCGCTGAAGGGCCTTCTTTCAGCGATACGCGAAGTCGGGGCGGGAAACTGGGACGCCTCGGCAAAAGTCGAGAGCAACGACGAACTCGGCGAGATAGAAATATCATTCAATGAAATGATCCGCGAGGTCAACAAACTTCACAAGAAAAATATACTTAAGGAGCGGGAACTGTCGAAAGTTCGCGTCGAGCTCGAGCATAAAACGAAAGTAGAGGAGTTGAACTCACAGCTCGAGGCCAATATCGGAAAACTTGAAGCTGCAAACGAGGCAATCACGGCCCTCTCCGACGAAGTAAAAAACAAGAATGTAGCACTTGAACGGGCAGTCGACAGATTGAAAAAGATAAACGAGGTGGGCCGGACATTGTCCTCGATCATCGAAACGAAAGAGGTAATGAGAATCGTCGTTCAGACCACTGCCGACCTGCTCGACGCGGGAAAAGTGACCATGCATCTCAAGAACACATCCAGCCCCTCAGTAACAATGAAGTACGAGAGGGGGGACGGCGTCGTCCGTCTTCACCATTTTTCGACGGAATTGCACGAGGAATATCCGGACCTCTTCGCTCAGGCGAAGCCGGTTTGCATTCCGGTCCCGGTTGAGGGGAAAAGGGGAAGCGATCCGGGAACGTCCGGAATAGGGGTCCCCCTGAAGGTAAAGGGACAGGTTGTCGGGGCCATGATTCTAGAAAATGATCCGGCCCGGTGTTCAATTACGGAGGACGAACTGGAAGTCCTCACAACAATTTCAAACCAGGCCATGGTAGCCATAGAGAACGCATGGCTCTACGAAAGCGTGAAGAACAATTACTTCGCGACGATACAGTCTCTGGTAAACGCCCTGGAGGCGAGCGACAGATTCACAAAGGGTCATTCCGAAAGGGTAAGGCTGTTGTCCGTCGAACTGGGTAAATACGTCGGACTGGAGTCCAGGGAGCTGGAATTGCTCGAACACGCAGCGATTCTGCACGATATAGGGAAAATAGGGATCGACAACTTCGTACTCCAGAAACAGGGGAGACTCACGTCCAGGGAATACGGGCTGGTGAAGACACATCCTCTCATAGGAGACGAAATATTAGGGCCGATTGAAAATCTTGAAGATGTGAGAAAGACTATCATTCAGCACCATGAACGTTACGACGGCACCGGTTATCCCTACGGCCTGAGAGGGGACGAAATATCGTTGACATCCAGGATCCTGTCGGTGATAGACACATTCGACGCCATGATGACCGACAGGCCTTACAGGAAGGCGCTGGTGCTGAGTCAGGTGAAGGACGAACTGAGGCAGGCGCCTGCAGTTCAGCGGCGGCTGCCAGTTCATCGAATATCGCGGCGACTTCGGCGAAACGTTCTTCACCGGTGCCCCCGCAGTCCACCTCGAAACCCTCCGGGAGGAGTCTGACCCGCCCCTTTCTCCTGTTATGCAGATCCAGCAGATGGGACGGCCGCACCGAGGTATCCGGGGAAAAAAGCACCCGGAACCTTCCAACGGCCTCCTGCACCTTCTCTATGCGCAGTCGCTTTGCGACTGCCTTCAGCCCGGCGATCCTCAGAAGGTTGCGGACTTCCTCAGGCAGTGCTCCGAAGCGGTCCCTGAGTTCACTCTCGAATTCCGCCACGCCGGAGACCGTCTGCAGGGAAGATATCCGCCTGTAGAAACTCAGCCTCAGGGTAACGTCTTCTATATATTCTTCCGGGATAAAGGCGGATGACTGTATTTCCATAACCGGTTCCCGCTCCTCCAGCACTCTTTCGCCCTTGAGTTCAGCAACCGCTTTTTCGAGCATCTCGATGTAGAGGTCAAAACCTATTTCATTTATATGCCCCGACTGTTCGGCCCCGAAAACCTCCCCGGCGCCCCTTATCTCCAGGTCCTTCAAGGCGAGCCTGAAGCCTGCGCCCAGGTAGCTCATCTCCTGTACAGCCTGAAGCCTTTTCTTCGACTTTTCCGTCAGCAGTGACTCCGGAGGCGCCAGGAAAAAGGCGTGCCCCTTTCTGCTGCTTCTCCCCACGCGCCCCCTCAGCTGGTAAAGGTCGGCCAGGCCCATCCTGTCGGCCCTGTCTATGATGATGGTATTGGCCCGCGGAATGTCGAGACCGGAACCGACTATGGCGGTCGAAACCAGCACATCGACCTCGCCCCCGAAAAATCTGTGCATGACCTTTTCGAGCGCCCTTTCGGACATCCGTCCGTGGGCCACTCCAACCTCGGCGGAAGGGACAAGGCGCTTCACGCGGTCGGCTACGCCGAGGATATCATTCACCCTGTTATGCACAAAGAAGACCTGCCCGTCCCGCTGAAGCTCGCTCGTTATCGCCTCCCTTATAAGGGAGTCTCCCGGTACGGTTACCACGCTCCTGACGGCAAGTCTCTCTTCGGGAGGGGTCTCTATGACGCTGATGTTTCTGATTCCCGAGAGGGCCATGTGCAGGGTCCGGGGGATGGGTGTGGCGGTCAGTGTAAGAACGTCTATGTTCTTTTTCAGTTCTGTGATCCTCTCCTTCTGTCCCACCCCGAACCTGTGCTCTTCGTCTATTATGAGCAGCCCCAGGTTGCTGAAGGACAGCTTGCCCGACAAGAGAGAATGAGTTCCGATGACTATGTCGATTTCTCCGCCTGCCACCTTCTTAAGGACCACCCTGATCTCCTCTCCCGACTTGAACCTGCTGATGAAATCTATGTTCACGGGAAACCCTGAAAAACGCTCCCTGAACGTCCTGTAATGCTGTTCGGCCAGGATAGTTGTGGGAACGAGGACTGCGACCTGCCTGTTATCGTAGACGGCCTTGAAGGCCGCCCGCATGGCCACTTCTGTCTTGCCGTATCCGACGTCCCCGCAGAGCAGTCTTTCCATCGGGATGTCCGACTCCATATCCCTTTTTATATCCGAGACAGCCTTCAGTTGATCGGCCGTCTCCTCGTAAGAGAAGAAACTGTCGAACTCCCGGTGCAGCTCGGAATCGGGACTGAAAGAAAACCCCCGGGCGGCCCTTCTGCCGGCATAGAGCGAAAGAAGTCTCGCGGCCAGCTCATGGACCCTCTTTCTTACCTTCTCCTTCTTCCTCAGCCAGGTCTTGCCGCCCAGCCTGTCCGCCTTCGGGACGACGCCCTCTTCAGAGCGGTATTTCGAAAGTACCGCGATGTTCTGGACCGGTATATGGAGTCTTCCGTTCTCATATTCGATCGACATAAGCTCCAGTTCGGTTCCGCCGCCCTCCCTTTTCTTGCCCACGCCGGTAAACCTTCCCACCCCGTGGTCCCTGTGCACAACAAAATCGCCGGGGGTTATGTCATCGATAGATACCAGGAGATTGGAAATCTTCGACTTTCTTATGGACCGGAAAGACGGCCGCTCCCCGAACATCTCCCTCGCAGTGAGAATAAGCAGGCCCTTCGCGAAAAGCCCTGACGAAAGTTCGTCCACTGTAAGAGAAACCCGTCCCTGAAATCCGGCGAGATCTCTTGTCCGTACCACGGGGACTACCATGTCGTTCTCCCGGAAGAGGTCCTTCAGTCTCTCGGCCTGACCGGAAGAGGAGGCAATAATAAGCACCCTGTTGTCCGTGGCCAGCTCTGCCACCACAGCCGGAAGGCCCGCGACTCCTTCTCTCTCCTCCGGCAGAAGGCCATGGCCCCGCATCGGATACACCGGCGCTTCGATATCAGGCATTCTTTCCGGAACCCCCTCCCCACCGGAAGCGTCACCTCTGAAAGAATACCTGGAAAGAAAGACAGTATTGCCAGGGAACTCGTCCCTTTCCGACTCGGGATGCAGGCAGTAGAATCTTCTCCCCCCGGCAAGTGACCGCCAGCCGTCCTGTCCCTCCGCTTCGGCGGACGGAAAAAGCAGAAACTCATGGATGCGACCCTTTGATCTCTGCGTTTCAATATCGAAGAGCTTGACCTCTTCTATATCGTCCCCGAAAAACTCTATTCTCAGAGGGTCTTCTGCAGTAGAAGGGAAAACGTCGAAGATCCATTCCCTTCTGCTGAACTCCCCCTTCTCGACAACCATCGACGCTTTCGAATACCCGAGATCAACCAGCAGTTCCTCAAGTCCCGACCTGGCCATCGCCGCGCCGGCCCTGATCAGGACGGTGCGGCCTTCAAGAGACTCTTTATCCCAGACAGAGGACTTAAGGCAGCCGGACGTTGTCACCAGTGAATCCGATTCTGTCAGCAACTGTATAATGCGCGCCCTGCTTCCCGAGGCGTCAGGCCCGTTGGATTCCGGCAGGAGGAGAACCTGCCTGCGCGACAATATCTCCCGAAAGAAATTTATGTCCTTGCTGAGGGCCTCTGCCGCCTCCTCGTCCTTCTCCACGGCTATGAAAGGCTTGTCCGCGAGGGCAAGGAAGAGCGCAGCGGACGAGCCCGTAAGGTTAAAGATACGGCAGCCTTCACAACCCGGCCCGACAAAGACTCTTTTCAAAAGAGAAAGAAGCTCCATGACACATGTACAGCCTACGTGGACAACCGGCGTATCTTATCGATTATGTCAGTTGTTGAGACGCCTTTTACATAAGGGAGACTGTAAGTTTCGTCAACAATATCGTGGCCGACGATTTCCTCCTTCTTCCAGTCTCCTCCTTTGACGAGAACATCGGGACGCAGCGCTTTTATCAGGCGATAAGGGGTGCTCTCAGTGAAAATTGTCACATAATCTACCATGGAAAGCGCCGCCAGCACCTCCACCCGGTCCTTCTCCGAATTGACCGGCCTGCCGGGCTTGATCTTTCCCGCGGAACTGTCGGAGTTTACGCCGACAACAAGGATATCGCCCAGTCTCCTTGCCCGCCTAAGGTATCGTACGTGTCCCTTGTGCAGGATATCGAAACAGCCATTCGTAAACACTATTTTCTTGCCTGCAGCCTTGAGGGATTCGCATATGTTCCTGAGATCTTTTCTGCCCTGGATTTTCTTCATGTCCATCCTATTCACCGACGTCCATGCCGGCCTCTCTCAACCTTGTCCTGGCCCTTTCAAGGACAGACCTGTCTCCCTTGAAACTGATCTTGTCGAGGGCCACCTCAATAGG
>JARRRD010000020.1:0-19796 GCA_037381085.1 Candidatus Sulfobium sp. | reverse complement strand
GTCCCTTTCAGCAGAAGGAGGTAGAATTTAACATGCCGTCGCGCTCTGAAGTGGAAAAAGTTGGTCGATCATTGAATTCCGATGGCGATACCGTGCCCCGAAATATCTGATATACTTTAATTGATTTCAGACGCCTGGAGGACATAATGTTAAGAAAACTGTTTCGGACGGAAGACGATACAGCGATCTTTATTTTGAGGTTGCTCCTTGGCGGGGTGTTTTTCCCCCATGGCATGCAGAAGGCGTTCGGCTGGTTCGGAGGGGGTGGTTTTGAGGGAACGATGCGGGCCTTTCAGCATGGACTCGGCATTCCGGCTTTTTTCGCCCTTCTGGCCATACTGGCCGAATCAGCGGGCTCTCTGGGGTTGATTACGGGCTTTCTCACAAAGGTCGCCGCCTTCGGCATAACGGTGAACATGGTGGTCGCCGTTGCCCTCATACACTGGAAGAACGGCTTTTTCATGAACTGGTTCGGCAAGCAGGCCGGAGAGGGTTTCGAGTATCACATACTGGTAGTGGCAATAACGATATTCCTCATGCTCAGGGGCGGGGGAAGATGGTCCGTCGACGGACTCATTTACAGGAAGCTGAAGAAGAACCGCTCCTGACCCTGACCCGCGGCGGCCTATTTGTAAATATCCATATCGAGAGCATCCGCAACCAGGACAGCCAGCGCCAGCGCCAGTTCCTGTTTGTCATCGACACAGGCAGCGTCTCTCTTGTTCAACTCACCTGATATGGCGGCCAGGATTTTGCCGAACTTTTCCGTATGGCTGCGGCTGGTCGTGCAGGCAGGGCATACTTCCATCTCTATCACCTCCCGTCTTTACCTTGCAGTTGCATAAAATCTGCAGAAAGACAGCGGGTATTTCCCGCTCTTCCGGACTCTTTTGCAACGTTGGGATTCAGTAACCGTCCGTTTCTTCTTCCACACCATCTGCCGGCGTTTTTTCCTCCGGCGAACTTTCCTCCAGTCCAGAGAGCGCCTTGCCGACCTCCTCTTCGGTGCTTCGCAGTTTTTCCCTGCACAGCTTAATCAGGAAAGCGGCCCTCTTTACCTTCTCCGCAAGGACATCTACATCCGTCTCCTCAGATTCTATCCGGCCTATTATCTTCTCCAGCTCACTCAAAGCCTGGGAGTAAGATATCTGCTTGCTCTTGCCCACCTTTAGCCGCCTCCTTCTTTTCCTGTACTATGCTCGTGATTATTCCCTTCTGAAGTACCGTTTCGATCACGGCCCATTTCCTGAGCGCGGCAGCGTCCTTCACGGTCTTTCCCCTGTGCCGGGTAATGCTGTAACCCCTTCGGAGGACATTCTGCGGATCGAGATGACGTATCGCCTGCTCCATATAAGTGAATCTTTCATATTCTCTCATCAGAGTCCGCTTCACGCCGCCCGAAAGGTCTTTCCGGTATGTCGAAAGCCTGTTCTCGTAAACCGATGATAACCGCAGAGGCACATAGGAAAGCCTCTGGGAAATAGTGTTCAATCTGTACAGCCCGTCTTTCAAAAGCCTTTGAGTGTGCGTCTGAACCCTCTTCCCTATTTCCATTATACTCTCTTCAAAGACTCTCAATCCCGATATGAGAAACTCGGCTACGGCCGTCGGAGTCTTCATCTTCGTGTGTGCTACCATATCCGCCACCGTGTCGTCTTTTTCATGCCCTATACCGGTGATCACTGGAAGAGGAAACCTGGCAACCTCCGCAGCAATAGAATAAGCGTCAAAACAGTTGAGATCGATCACTGACCCTCCTCCCCTGATGATCACCACTGTATCGAACCGTTCTTTCATTTTTCTTATATCATTCATAGCCGACATGATCGATGTTTCCGCCTCCTTTCCCTGCATCACTGCAGGAAAGAGGACATGGATAAACCTGTAGCCGTAAACGTTCTTGTCCAGCTGTTCGAAGAAATCACCATACCCGGCAGCAGTAGGAGAGGAGATGACCGCTATCCTCTGCGGCACCAGGGGCAGCGGAAGCCCCTTATTCAGATCAATGATACCCTCTTTTCTGAGCCGTTCCGCTACTTCCTTTTTCTTGCGGGCCATCTCGCCAAGGGTGTAAGAAGGGTCGAGATCCCTGACACTAAGACTCAGACCGTAAAGTTCGTGAAAAGTCACGGATGCCAGAAAAAGAATCTTCATCCCCGGTTTCAGGGGCTCTCCCGTAACCCGCTCGAACTTGAGGCCGATCCTCCTGTATTCATATGCCCAGATGGTGGCCTTCATCTGTGCGACAATCCTCTCTTCTTCTTTTTCCACCAGTTCAAGGTAACAGTGGCCCTTCCGGTTGCACTTCAGATCGGCAATTTCCGCAGTCACCCAGCAGGTGTCCGGGAATGCCTCTCCAAGGACGGATTTAATGATACTGTTCAGCTCGCAGAGGCTGAGGGCCCCCCTGGTTGTCAGTGCCTCTCCCATTTATATAACATTATACAACAAGGACCATACCGCGCACCCTGCAGTACCCTCAAGGGGATGAGGCGAAATCTTCTTATTCCCTTCCGTTGACGTGAGGATGTTTAATTTCGTGATTTTTTTGTATGTTCGGACACAACTGAAAGAATGCCAGCCATCACCATATCGTCGACGAAACCAAAAAGTGTTATGATTTATCATGGAAATGATCCGGAGGGGGACGCGTAACGGTTGAGCGATCTCAGGAAAAGGCTCCTGTTTTCTGCGGTCATGATCATATTCATCGTGACCTTCGGCACCGTCGGCTACATGCTTCTTGAGAGATGGAATTTCTTCGACTCCGTATACATGACCATCATCACTCTGACTACCGTGGGATACAGGGAAGTCCACGATCTCTCTTCTGTAGGCAAAATGTTTACAATTGTTCTTATTATCGGGGGCGTCGGCACCGTATTTTATACACTGAGCACCGGGGCAAAGTTCATTCTGGAAGGTGAACTCCAGGAAATATTCGGGAGGAAAAGATTGGAAAAGAAAATAAAATACCTTAAGGACCACTACATCATATGCGGTTACGGCAGGATGGGGAGGATCATATGCAGTGAACTGAAGGCTGATGGAGTCCCCTTTGCTGTCATCGAAAAGGAGCCCGACGCAGTGCCGTCATATGAGGACATGCTCCTTTTCAAGGGAGACGCCACGAAAGATGAAGCATTGAAGGAGCTGCATATCGAAAAGGCAAAGGGACTCGTATCAGTCCTGCCCACGGACGCCGAAAACCTTTTCGTAGTCCTGAGCGCCAGGGGAATGAATCCGAGGCTGCAGATTGTGGCCAGGGCGGGTGAGGAAGGTTCGGAACGAAAGCTCCTCCGGGCGGGGGCCGACAGGGTGGTCTCGCCTTATCATATCGGGGGACTTAGAATAGCGCAGACAATTCTCAAACCGGCAGTAGTCGACTTTATAGAATTCGCGACAAAGAGCGGAAATATCGACCTCCAGATGGAGGAAGTTGTGATCGAGGAAGATTCGGAACTCGTTGGGCGTACGCTTGACGAGTCCGGAATCGGAAGGGACCTCGGGGTGATCATCGTGGCAATCAAGGAGTTGTCGGGCGACATGAAATTCAACCCCACTTTCCGCAGCACCATCAAGGCCGGCAATACCCTGATAGCACTCGGTGAGACATCGAAACTGAAGGTCCTCGAAGCCATGGCGGCGAAGAGAAAGTCCTAGCCGGTCCCACTTCATTTCTTGTTGCCGACGGCGCGGTAGACGTCCCTGATCACGTCTGCAGACAACTTCGCCATGGCCCTGCTCATTCCGGCGGCCAGCCCCGCGGGCGTTCTCTCGTCAACAGGCGCAGAAGAAGTGTAGGATCTCTGGAAGATAACCTGCCTGGTGACGTCCGGCTGCGTAGTGTCAAGAAGCGTGACATTAACCGAAAGCTCTGCCTTTGAACTTCCCTTTTCATCGACTTCCAGAAATTTCTCCACTTCGCCCTGCAGCAGATAATGCGTGCTTTCATATTCCGAAGATGAGAATACCGCCCTGAAAAGTCCTGATGACCTGAAATCCCGGAGGAGGTAGTCGCTTGTCATGTCACCTGGCGCAACCCTCCACCGGTAATAGTTGTAAACATCCCGTTTGTAAGACGACGGACTATAGACCATCGAAAGGCTGTTATAAGCTTCTACTGCAGAAAACCTGTTCACTGTCAGGACTGCATCGAGCCGGGCAAGGTCCCGGAAAGAAGGGCTCCTGTAATCAAGTGTGTACTGGTATACGACATTCGCCGCCTTCCTGCCGGAGATGCATCCGGCGAGGGCAAAGGCGCAAAGAGCAATTATCGTCCACATTTCCGTCAACGGGCGCAGCCGCGCCGGGAGTCCTTTCATTCGCAATCCAAACAAGTCGCTCACAACTCTCCCTCCTATTCCTTTTCCCTTCCTCTGGGAGGCGGCCTGCTCCAGATGAGGTCCGAAGGACTGGCGTTCAGCCTTTCGATCAATAAGTCCAGCCTCTCCGTTACGCGCCGGATGTTGTCCAGAGTACTCCTTACCTCACCTGTTATCACGCGCGTCCTGGTGTCCAATCCCCGGACCAGCCGTTCTGCATGTTCGCCCGTTTTCCGCAGCTTCATGGCCTCCACATCATGCCCGATCTCCGACATTAATGCCCGGGCCTGGGCGACGGCCTGCCGGGCCTGGGCGACAGTTTCCCGCGTCTCGACCAGAATCTTCCCGATATGCCCTTCCGCCATTATCTGATCTATCTTTCGGCTTGTCCTGTCCAGATTCTCCGCCGTTGATTCGAAATTCTTCATTATTATGTTCATCCTCTTGTCGGACAGAACCGTCCTCAATGACTTGATAGTCGACTTCAGCTGATCCGATATGCCCCTCAGATCGAGCTGTTTCATTCCACCCAGGGTCTCATCCAGAGAGGAGAGTAACATTTTCAACTCCGAAGGACGTGTAGGTATTACGGGATACTTGACCGGGAAATCGATCTTCGGAGACTCCGCCAATTCTTCAGGGGTCCCGGGAGAGAGACTGACGAAGGACACGCCGGACAAACCCGAGAGGCTCACCCGGGCAACGGTATTGCTGTGTATCACATCTTTGAGATAGATCTTCATTACCACCTCGATAAGTCTGTCGTCCGGTGCCACTCTTATGCTCTTTACCCTGCCTGCTTCGACCCCCCTGTACCTCACACTTGAGTCCACTTTCAGGCCCTGGACGGATTCGTCGAAATAGGAGACGTAGGTGGCGCCTTTCTTAAAGTAATGTGCCGCCCCGAGCCAGATTATCGCTATTACGCCTATAAGAAAGCCTGTCGTTACAAACAGGCCCAGGAGGAATTTCGAAGTCTGTTTAGCCATTCTGTGCCGTTACCGCCTTCTTCTCTGATGCCATGGGCCGTCTCCTGAAAAAGTTTACCACCCGGGGATCGGTCGACTTATCTCTGAGTTCCCTGGGGTCTCCCTCGGCGATGATGCCTTTTTCCTTCTTGTCCAGCATGATGACCCTGCTGCCGATATTGAAGATCGACTCCAGTTCCTGAGTAATGATCACCATTGTGGTCCTCATGCCCTCGTTTACGCGCTTGATGAGAATGTCGATCTCGGCGGCTGTGACCGGGTCAAGACCGGCCGACGGCTCGTCAAGAAAGAGGATCCTGGGATCGAGCGCCATAGCCCGGGCAAGCCCGGCCCTGATTCTCATGCCGCCCGAAAGCTCCGAGGGAAGATGGTTTCCGTAGCCCGCCAGGTTTACCATCCCGAGCTTCATTCTGACGATCAGGTCCACCGTCTCTGGAGACAGATGCATGTATTCACGAATGGGGAGCGCCACATTGTCCGCCAGTGTCATCGATCCGAAAAGGGCCGCGGTCTGAAAGAGCACGCCTATGTCCATCCTGACATTGTTCAGTTCCGCATCGCCTGCGGCAAAAATGTCCACTCCATTGATCACGACCCTTCCCTGGTAGGGCCTGTGGAGGCCGATCATGTGCTTAAGAAGAGTAGACTTGCCGCAGCCGCTCTCGCCCATGATAATGAATGTCTCGCCGTGATAAACCTCAAAACTCACATCCTCAAGTATCACGTCGTCGTCATACCTGGCGCTAAGGGCGTCCACAACAATGATCGGTTTCCTCTCCGTCAATTCCTTCTCCTCCCGGAAATCCTCATGACAGGTACTTGAGGACCATAGCAAAGGCTGCATCGACTATGATAATCAGAAAAATCGCGGAGACGGCTGCCGACGTGGTTATCTTGCCCACTGCTTCAGCCCCTCCTCTGGCCTGAAACCCTTTCTGACATCCTATGCCCGATATAATCAGCGCAAAGACGGCGGTTTTGACAAGGCTCGTCAGTACGTCGAATATGGTTATACTTCCAGGAATTTCGTGGAAATAGGTATAGGGGGCCAGTCCAAGGTCCGCGACTCCCACTATCAGGCCTCCCAAAATCCCGAGAAAATCGGCGTAAAGGGTCAGGACAGGCACGATTATGATCATTGCGAGGACCTTTGGAACAGCGAGGAACCTTACCGGATCGAACCCCATTGTGACAAGGGCGTCCACTTCCTCGTTCACCTTCATCGTCCCTATCTCCGCGGCAAATGCAGACCCAGACCTCCCCGCAACGAGTATGGCGGTCATGATCGGTCCGAACTCCTTCACCATGGCGATGGCCACCAGCGAACCGAGGAAGACGTTGAATTCGTACTGACTGAGCTGCTCCGAGGCCATGATACCTATGACGAACCCGAGGAGGAGGTTGATAAGACCCACAATGGGAAGGCCGTCGACTCCCGCCCTTTTCATATAGAAAAAAACATCTTCCCACCTCAGAGAGCGGGGATGTCTGACGCAGTATACTACCGCAATCAGAAGCTCACCCAGAAAAGTCATGAACGTCACGAAGTCCCGGGAAAGACCCAGGGCCACATCTCCGACTTCCTCGATGAAACCGGAGGCCCCCCTTCCCGCGACGAGTGGTTTCATGGAAATGGCGTCGCGGTCGAGGAGGGCCATGATGCCTTCAGTCTCCTGGCTCAGATTTGCGAACCTGAAGGGGATAGATGCCGAGCGTGCCCTGTTTTCCACCTCCACGAGTACCAAAGCACCGGCACTGTCAAGATATTCAAGTCCGGACAAATCGACGGTCAGCTTTGAAGGGAGCATCTCGTCCATAAGCCCCTTGATAGCCTGCATCACCACGCCGATATTATCGAGTGCTATCCGACCTTCGACGGAAAAGGTAATCTCGCCCCCTTTTTTGCCTTTTACCCTGATTGTATGTCCATGTCCGCGTCTCGTTTCGTCTTCCATACCCTTATGAAGGCACGTACTACAACATGATACGACAGCCCACCTTCACTATCAATTTATCATGAAGCCGAAAAATGTCAATTTTATGAGGACACAGGACGGGCTGAAGGTGTATGTTCAAAAGAGGTCATCCGGTGATTTCTGTGGACTTAAGATACCCTCTCCCATGGAAGGCCGGGAGAGGGTATATCAAAAATGAACGGAACGCTGCTATTACCTGCTCAACCGGTGGACCGCCTCGACCATTGCGATAGCATTTTCCGTGGGAGTTTCGGGGAGGATGCCGTGGCCCAGATTGAAGATATGCCCGCGTGCCGGGAAAGCCTTGTTCAGTATGTCCTGCACCCGATCCTCAATATGCTCCCTCGGGGCAAACAAGACACACGGGTCAAGATTACCCTGGACTGACACTTTCTTCCCCAGCTTTTTTACCGCATCTTCAATATCGACCCGCCAGTCAACACCGATAACATCGGCGCCCGATTTTCTGATTATCTTTATCAGACCGGCGCAGTCGTTGACAAAATAGATGACGGGGACACCGAATTTCCTCAGGGCCTTGATAGCCGCTTTTACATAAGGGAAAATAATTTCCTCGTAATCATACGGAGAAAGTATACCGGCCCAGGAGTCAAATAGCTGTACCGCCTGGGCACCCGCCTGAATCTGGGCCGAGAGATATTCGATAACTGTTGCAGTAATCTTGTCCATGAGCCCCTCGAAAAGCCCCCGGTTCTGGTACATCATCTTTTTTGTATTGATAAAATTCTTCGAGCTTCCCCCCTCGATGATATATGTTGCAAGGGTAAACGGCGCTCCGGAAAACCCGATCAAAGGTACCCTGCCACGGAGTTCCTGTCTCAGTATCGCGATGGCCTCGAGCACGAAAGGCATGCTGTCTTCGGTGTCCGGAATTATCAATTTGTCGGCACCCGATTTGCTCCTGACGGGCTCCCCCAGAACAGGCCCCTTCTTCTCTGAAAATTCCAGGTGCATTCCCATGGCCTCGACGGGTATTAGAATGTCGGAAAAAAGTATCGCAGCGTCGACGCCGAGAATGTCCACAGGCTGAATCGTCACTTTTGCCGCCAGTTCGGGGGTCTTGCAGAGGGTAAGAAAATCCACTTTAGACCTTACTTCCTGGTATTCCTTGAGATACCTGCCGGCCTGTCTCATGAGCCATACCGGTGTATGGTCCACCTTTTCTCCCCTGCACGCCTTCAAAAAAGTATCGTTCATACGTCCTCCTGAAAAAGGGAAAATAATAGATGCAAAGGTACTGCCCCGCCTATTTGCTGATTACCGTCTTTGTGAGTTTGCGCGGCACGTAACCACAAAAGGGTTCCTCTTCGAGATAGTCCCCGTGTATGGAATATGCGCGTGCCCTGCAGCCGCCGCATACGTTGATATATTCGCAGGAGCCGCACTTGCCCTTGTATTTCCTGAAGTCTCTCAGTTCCCTGAAGAGTTCGGAACTCTCCCATATCTCCCGGAATGACTTCTCCCGTATATTTCCGGCGGGCTTCGGAAAGTAACTGCACGGAAGGACATTCCCGTCCACATCGATAAGGCAGATCAGTTGTCCTGCGATGCACCCCTTGCCCCCGCCCGTCGAGAATTTCAGGGAGCGCCTGTTAAATTTTTCCCCCTTCTTCTTGGACTGCTGAAGTACCACCCTGTAATAGTGGGGGGCGCATGTCGGTCTGACGAGCATTGTGTCCTCTTCCTTCTCCATATCGTAATGCCAGTCGAGTATCTCTTCGTAGTCCTCTTTCGAAATCAGTTCGTTCATGATCTCCTCTCCCCTTCCGGTAGGCACGATCATGAACATGTACCAGGCCGTTGCGCCGAGTTTCTTGGCCAGCCTGTATACCTTCGGTATTTCTTCCTGATTCCTCTTGGTGAAAGAAGAGTTGATAATAAACTCTATGCCGTTTTCCCTGAAGAGCCGCGCGGCGTTCATGGTCCCGGCAAAGGCCCCCTTCTGGCTCCTGAAATCGTCATGCACCGCCTCATCGGACCCGTCAAGACTGAGGGAAACGATCCTGATACCTGAGGACTTTATGTCCTCGCACACTTCCTGGTTCACCAGGGTGCCGTTTGTGGCGAGGCACATCCGAAGACCTCTGTCCGTCCCGTGTCTGGCAATATCAAAGACATCTTTTCTCACCAACGGCTCCCCGCCCGAGAGAACCACCACGGGCTTCGCATACCCGGCTATGTCGTCAATGACCCTGAAGGCCTCATCTTTTGTAAAATCGGGATGTCCCTTCACCTCCATCTCCGACGACGAACGGCAATGCACGCAACGCAGGTTGCACCGCCTCGTTATCTCCCATGCTATCCACTTCGGGGCAAATTCCATCTCGCTCCTCCCTGTCCGTTCGGCCGCCGGCGCCTTTTGGGCCCGCGCCCGTCCGTCCCGTACCGTACAGGCCGGCCGGAACACCACTACGCTATTATACCTGCGCCTCCATCAATTTTTCACCAAAGACGGTCTCTTCCATGGAGTCAAGCAGGGGCCCGAAGGTGCCCCGGTCGAGCGCAGAGACCGGTATGGCCCCGAAACGCACAACCAG
This sequence comes from Candidatus Sulfobium sp., assembly GCA_037381085.1. Classification (GTDB taxonomy): domain Bacteria; phylum Nitrospirota; class Thermodesulfovibrionia; order Thermodesulfovibrionales; family UBA6898; genus JARRRD01. The sequence goes on along the minus strand of JARRRD010000020.1, from coordinate 9,948 downwards.
GCTCCTCATTTCATTCTTACCGACCCTGTCGATCTTGTTGAACACCAGGAGCCGTTTCTTGCCTGTAAGATTGAGGTCCGAAAGGATCTGTTCGACCGACTCTATCTGCTGTTCAAACCGGGGATTGGAAATATCGACTACATGCAGAAGAAGGTCGGCATCTTCGAGCTCTTCCAGTGTCGCCCTGAATGCCGCGACCAGGTCTTTAGGGAGGTCCCTGATGAAGCCGACCGTATCAGTGATCACGATCTCCCGCTCACGTGGAAATCTCAGCCTCCTGCTGGCAGTATCAAGAGTGGCGAACAGTTTGTCTTCCACGAAGGTCTCGCTCTTTGTCAGTGCGTTCAGCAGGGTTGACTTGCCGGCGTTAGTATATCCGACGATAGATACGATGGGGATCCGCTGCGAAATGCGGCGGGCCTTTCTCTGCCGCCTGGCTTCGCTCAATACCTTCAGCTCCCTTTCGAGGAGGCTGATCCTCTCCCTCACACGCCTCCTGTCAATTTCGAGCTTCATTTCCCCCGGCCCCCTCCCTCCTATTCCACCCATGAGCCTGGACATGGCGGTCCCCTTCCCCGTCAGGCGCGGCAGCCTGTATTTGAGCTGAGCGAGTTCCACCTGGACCTTGCCGTCCCTGCTGTGGGCACGCCTGGCAAAAATATCGAGAATGAGTTGAGACCGGTCGATGACCTTCAGCTCCGTCAATTCGTTTATAGCCTTTATCTGAGACGGGTTAAGATCCTGGTCGAATATGAGCAGGGTCGCACCCCTGTTCATCGCGGTGATGACCAGTTCCTTCACCTTGCCTTCCCCCATAAGATACTTGGGGTTGATCTCCTTCGGTCTCTGTACAATCCTGTCGAGGACGATCACATCGCTCGACACGGCGAGTTCCTTCAGCTCCTCGATGGAATCCTCCTGATCGTATTTCGGCTTTCTGGAAACGCTCACGAGAATCGCCCTCTCTCCGTGACGGCCGCTCCCCTCAGGTCCGCCCGCCTCAGCTATCTCAAAACTTCTTGCCCTCTCCATTTCCTCTTCGAAGGCAACGATGAAGGATTTGAAGTCGAATCTCAGCTGGTAAAAGTCGATTGGAGGCAGTATATCGAAAGACACCTCTCCGCGGCGCGGTACAAGGTGCGCAATGTAGACGTGGCCCGGCTCACCATTGTTCAGACCTATCGCAGCTATGACGTCAAATCTCAGGAGGGCGAGGTCCGTGAGGTCGTCCTGATTCAACGGTTCGTCGTCAAGGTGAGTATGGATAAACCTCAGTCCGCGCAAGGCACGCCTTCCGAGAGGGTAATCTTCAAGGTTGGGTATGAATATGCCCTTCGCGTCCCCCACGATGACATGTGTTACGGTGCCTTTTCTGGAAACAAGTATACCGATCTGACGATTCAGTTCCGCGGAGACCTGTGAGAGATATTTCCCCAGTTCTGCCGTAATCAGCTCGCTATGAAGCCGCCTGCGGTAAATCCGCTCAAGCAGGTAGACCTGACTTCCCTTAAGTCCGGTCAATTTTCCGTAAAGTGCGGGTATTCAGTCCTCCACAAAAAAGGTGTAATTCTTCTCGTTTATTAGAACCTATCTCAAAATCCGTTCTCGGTTCAAAGCTGTCATTCCCGCAGGCGAAGCGCCTGCCTGCCGGCAGGCAGGCGTCGGGAATCCTTCTGGAAACAAAGAGAGATTCCGGACAAGCCGGAATGACAGACTTGGTGCCTGTGATGATATTTCAATTTTGCGATAGGTTCCAGTAATATTTTACCATAGAAACTCATCCGGCATTCGCCTGAAGAGGCAATAACTGGAACGAGTGATGATAAGGAGGTCGCTTGGAGATCATTTCGGAACATCAAATCGACGGGAAAACCCTCCGTCTCGTTAAAGGGGACATCACGGAAAGAGACGTCGACGCAATCGTTAACGCCGCCAACTCACATCTCCGGCACGGGGGCGGAGTCGCCGGCGCTATTGTGAGAAAAGGAGGACGGGTGATCCAGGAGGAAAGCGACAGGATCGGTTTTACGCCTGCCGGAACGGCTGTGATTACCGGCGCCGGGAAGCTGCCGGCCAGGTTCGTGATCCACGCAGTAGGACCCAGGATGGGAGAGGGAGACGAGGACAACAAGCTGAAGAGTGCGGTGGTCAGCTGCCTCATGCTTGCCTCACAAGAAGACCTGGGAAGCATCTCCATGCCGGCAATCAGCTCCGGAATCTTCGGCTTTCCGAAGGACCGGTGTGCAAGTATCCTGGTCGGAGAATCGGCCTCATTTCTGAAGAAGAACATGGGGGCAAGCCTCCACCTTGTTGAATTCTGTATCTTCGATGACCATACTCTCGGCTTTTTCAGAAAAGAATTCGACAGGCTGGCAAAATCGGGATGACGCTGTCAGGAACGCTGACGACGCTTCTTGCGGGAATATACCGTCTTTATTTTTTTGTATAGTTCTTCCGGGTTGAAAACCACTCCGCCGGGTCTGCCATAAAACAGAACCTCCGATCTGCCGTTCACGGCGAGTCTTACGTCCTCCACCATCTGTCCCGCGTTCATCTCGACAACCAGGAACGTTCTCCTTTCCCCGGCCAATCTGGAAAGCTGCTTCTCCGGAAAGGGATAAAGTGTCACGGGCCTGAAAAGGCCGATCTTTGCTCCCTCCCTACGCAATTCCTGCACAGCCGAAAGGGCTATGCGAGCCGCCGTTCCGAAGGCCACAACCACAAGCTCGGAATCCTTTACATCACATGCATCGAACATTACTTCCTTCTTCTTCACCAGTTCGTACTTCTTCAGCAGCTTCCTGTTCCTCTGCTCCAATTCTCCCTGTCCCATGCACAGGGATCTTATCACCCTCGGTTTACGTCCTTTACAGCCGTCTACGATCCAGTCCTTTGGCGGGAGTTCAGGTCTGACGTATTGCGTCGGGGAAAAAGGTTCCATCATCTGTCCCACCACGCCGTCGCCCAGTATGACAGCGGGCATCCTGTATGTCTCGGCCTTGTCGAAGGCCCGCATGGTCAGGTCCCACATCTCCTGCAGGCTGAAGGGAGCATAAACCAGGCACCTGTAATCACCGTGTCCGCCGCCCTTGACCGCCTGAAAATAGTCCGCCTGACTGCCCGTAATGTTGCCAAGGCCGGGACCGCCTCTCTGGATATTGACAATTACCGCCGGCAGTTCGGCTCCGGCAAGAAACGATATGGCCTCCTGCATGAGACTGATACCCGGACTGCTGGAAGAAGTCATCGCCCGCACCCCGGCGGCGGACGCCCCGAATACCATGTTAATAGAGGCAAGTTCACTTTCCCCCTGTATGAAAACGCCTCCCGTTTCGGGCATATGTTTCGCCATATATTCCGGCAGTTCGTTTTGCGGCGTTATGGGATATCCCGCATAGAAACGGCATCCGGCCCTCAGCGCCGCCTCTGCAAGCGCCTCGTTTCCTTTCATAAGCAGCATCTTCCGGCTGTCCGTCGTTTTTCTCATATAACCCCGCTTATTCTGTTTACTCCCAAAGTCATTCCCCGTAATTATATCACAGTTACGGCAAGGTTACAGTATAAGCTGCCGGCCTTCCACGTTCAGGTCAAAGGCACTGCCGGAAGCGACTATGGAGGAATGACGGGCAAAGAACTTAAGACAATAGAAGGCCTTTTGTATCACCTCCGAGCTTCACTGATGACATGAGGCACCGGCCAAGAGGCAATTGACAAAAGGCATGGGCTTTAATTAAGATTCTGTTCTGGTATATGGAGACCTCAATGTATTTTCAGGATTTGATACTGTCACTGCAGAATTACTGGGCCGGTAAGGGATGCGTCCTCCTTCAGCCCTATGACATGGAAGTCGGCGCCGGCACGTTTCATTCCGCCACCTTTTTCAGAGTGATAGGTCCCGAGCCGTGGAAGGCCGCCTATGTTGAGCCCTCAAGGAGGCCCACAGACGGAAGGTACGGCGAAAACCCGAACCGCCTTCAGCACTATTATCAGTACCAGGTCATTATAAAACCGTCGCCCGCAGACAGCCAGGAGATTTACCTCGACAGCCTCTCCTCCCTGGGCATAGACCCTACAAGGCATGATATAAGGTTTGTCGAGGACGACTGGGAATCGCCTACACTGGGGGCCTGGGGGCTGGGATGGGAGGTCTGGCTTGACGGGATGGAGGTCACGCAATTCACCTATTTCCAGCAAATAGGCGGTATGGATCTCAGGCCCGTCTCCCTCGAAATCACTTATGGGCTTGAGCGGATCGCCATGTACCTTCAGGGGGTTGAAAACGTTTACCAGATCAAATGGAACAAGGACCTGCTTTACGGTGACCTTCACCACATGAGCGAAGTCGAAGGCTCGCGGTATAACTTCGATCATTCCGATGCGGAATTGCTGGCCAGACATTTCGACGACTGCGAAGGTGAATCCATTCGAATGAACAAGGTGGGCCTTGTCATTCCCTCCTATGAATTCTGTCTCAAATGTTCGCACCTCTTCAACCTCCTTGACGCCAGGGGCGCCATATCCGTCACTGAAAGGACAAAATATATAGCAAGGGTGAGGAACCTGGCAAAAATGGCGGCCGAGGCGTTCTACAAACAGAGGGAGGAGATGGGATTTCCCCTGCTCCGGGGAGGGCGATGAACATGGAAACCACGGAACCGGCAGTACCGGTCTTATTGGAGATCGGAAGTGAAGAGATCCCCTCTCGCTTCCTGCCCGGCGCCTTGTCGGACCTGAGAAGCCTAGCCGAAAGCGTCTTTGATGAATACCGGATCACCTTTACGGAAATCAGCACTTTTGCGACTCCGCGAAGGCTCGCCCTGATGGTGGCAGGAGTTTCAGCCCGACAGACGGACGTGACAAGAGAAGTATTCGGACCTTCAAAAAAGGCGGCTTTCGACGAAAGAGGGCTGCCCACAAGGGCGGCCGAAGGGTTTGCACAATCCGTAGGAGTAATGGCATCGGACCTTGTCATACGCAGCAAGGGGAAAGGCGAATACGTTGCGGCAGTGATAGAAGAGAAAGGTCTGCAGACCAGGCTCGTCCTGCCCGAAATGCTCAATAAGATAGTGCTCTCTCTCCGCTTCCCCAAGTCGATGAGATGGGGAGATGGGGACCTGCTTTTCGCCCGGCCCATACACTGGATATTAGCCCTTTTCGGTCCCGAGACGGTCCATTTCGAGATTGACGGAATAAAGAGCGGAAATATTACCCGCGGACACCGGTTTCTATCGCCTGCATCCTTCCAGGTCGGGGACGCCGATTCCTATTTAAACATCCTGACGAAGAATTACGTTATTCTCGACCAGGGCAAGAGGCGGGATCTTATCCAGAAAGGCATCACAAGTCTCGCCTCCACAGCGGGAGGGCAGCCCGTCATAGACGATGAACTTCTGGGTACGGTCACCTTTCTCGTGGAGTTCCCGGTCCCCGTCCTCTGCGGGTTCAGCAGCGGTTATCTCAAACTGCCGAAGGAGCTACTGATAACAGTGATGAGGGACCACCAGAAATATTTCGCCGTGCAGGACGGCGACGGGAATCTCCTGAACAGCTTCATCGTTATAAGCAATACGAGGCCGGACAACGAAGAAACCGTGAGAACAGGTGCGGAACGCGTCATCAGGGCACGCTTCGATGATGCCAGGTTCTATTTTCATGAGGACAGAAAGAGGCCTCTCTCCGACAGAGTGGAAGAACTCAGACACGTGACCTTTCATGACAGGCTGGGCAGCCTTTTCGAGAAGACCGACAGGATTGCGGCAATGTCTTCCTTTCTCTCCGAAAGGATTGATCCCTCACTCAAAGAATGGCTGGACAGGGCAGCACACGTCTCAAAGACAGACCTTGTTACAGGGGTAGTAAGGGAGTTCCCGGAACTTCAGGGCGTCATGGGTAAGTATTACGCCATACATGATAAAGAGAGGGAGGAGGTGGCCTTGGCACTGGAGGAGCAGTATTTGCCTGCTTACTTCGGCGGCAACCTCCCGCGTACAGACCTCGGAGCTCTCCTCAGTCTCTCCGACAAAATAGACAACATCGCCTCGTTTTTCGCACTCGGCATTATACCGACAGGTTCCGAAGACCCCTTCGCCCTCAGAAGACAGGCACTTGGAATAGTCGCAATACTCCTTGAAAAAGGATACAAGGTATCTTTGCGCGAGGTGTTTGACGAGGCGTTGAGACACCTCGGACAACTGAAGGGCAAAACCGATCCGATGCAAAGTATAATGAGCTTCATGGAACAGAGGATAGAATTTGTTTTCTCATCGATGGGATTCAAACAGGACCTCATCAGGTCCGTCCTCCATCTTTCTCCCGAACTGCCCCTGCGGAACCTCGCAGAAAGAATAGAGGCATTGAAAGGCTTCAAGGAAGACCCGGGCTTTCCCGATTTTCTGCTGGCCGTAAAGAGGATACATAACATCGTGCCGAAAGGGAAACTGCCCCCGCCTGAAGAAGCACTCTTCGTCCAGGAGGAAGAAAAGGATCTCTTCGCCGCTGCAGCGGCCGCCCGGGAAGAGGTTTTGTCACTCATCGGAAAGGAGGGGCTTTCAGACGCCCTCATGCGCCTTTCGGAAATCACGGGGCCGGTCAACTCCTTCTTCGACAAGGTGCTGGTCATGGACAAACAGGAAGAGATCAGGCAGAACAGGCTCTCCCTCCTCAAGGGACTCTGGGAGACCGCTTATTCCTTTGCCGATTTTTCGCGGCTTCTATAGCGTGCTCAAGCAGATTCGCGGGGAGCCCTTTTACTTGAAAAGCATCTTCTCTTTGCAGTAATATTCCTTATCATGAATAAAATTGTAAGCGGCCTCGTGCAGAAAAACAAAACAAAAATTGTTCTTGTCGTCCTGGACGGTCTGGGAGGACTTCCGGTAAACGGCAAGACAGAGCTCGAAGCCGCCGATACTCCTTACATGGACGCTGTTGCAAAGACCGCCGCCTGCGGCCTTCACATACCGGTGGCGTTGGGCATCACACCCGGGAGCGGACCGGGGCACCTCGCCCTGTTCGGCTATGACCCGGTGGAATGCCAGATCGGGAGGGGCGTCCTGGAAGTGTTGGGGCTGGGGCTTGAAGTAAAGAAGACCGATGTCGCCGTGAGATGCAACTACGCGACAGTTAAGGACGGTATTGTTACAGACAGGAGGGCGGGAAGAATACCTACCGATCAGAGCGGTAAACTTACGGAAAAGCTTCGGGCGGGAATCGAAAAGATAGACGAGGCCGGGATTACTTTTGCCGCAGGTATGGAGCACAGATTCGCCGTGCTCTTGAGATTCCCCGAACCCCTGGAGCCTGATGCCGCCATGATCTCGGACACGGACCCCCAGAAAGAAGGGCAGCGCCCGCTCTACCCGACGCCGCTCTCAAAAAACGCGGAAAGGGTATCCAGAATCGTCGAGAAACTGATCAATGCGATACACGAGATATTGAAGGACGAGAAAACTGCGAACTACGCGCTGATGAGGGGGTTTTCGAAGATGCCCCACATACCGACTTTCCAGGAAGCCTTCGGACTCAACGCCCTGGCCATTGCAACCTATCCGATGTACCGGGGCCTCGCGCGGCTGGTCGAGATGGATACGCCTGTCATCGAAGGGACGGTCCAGGACGAGATCGACTTCCTGAAAGGAAACTACGACGATCATGATTTCTTCTTCCTCCATGTGAAAAAGGTCGACTCCTATGGAGAGGACGGCAATTTCCCTGAAAAGTGCCGCAGGATAGAGGAGTTCGACGCACTTCTGCCCCAGATACTTGAACTGGATCCCGATGTGCTGATCATAACGGGGGACCATTCCACTCCGGCTGTGCTCAAGGGCCACAGCTGGCATCCCGTTCCAGTGCTCCTCAAATCGCCATATGTGCTGGGCGGACTTTGCACGGGCTTCTCGGAAAGGGAATGCACAAAGGGAGAGCTTGGTATCTTCCGCACGGTCCACCTCATGCCGCTCGCACTTGCCAATGCCGGCAGACTCAAGAAATTTGGTGCGTAAGCCCCCCGTTGACGTGAAATTTCCCGACCTGGAACCGGAAGAACGTTCCTCCGGTGGATCTGCCTCAATCATGCCGTGCAGCCGGACAATACACCTGATAGATACGCATTGCCACCTCGATATGAAGGAATTCGATGCGGACAGGGAAGAGGTGATCACGCGGGCGAGGGAAGCAGGATTTGATGCGCTCATTACCGTCGGCTCCGATCTGTCCGGCACCGTGAGGAGCATGGAACTCTCCGAACTGTACGATTTCGTCTTTGCAGCGATAGGCATCCATCCCCACGACGCGAAGGATTTTACCGGCGAGATTTTTTCAAGCCTCAGGGAATGGTCCGTAAGAAAAAAGGTCGTTGCGATCGGCGAAACAGGGCTCGATTACCATTACGACCATTCTCCCCGCGAAATACAGCGGAAAGTATTCCGGAGACACCTGGAACTCGCGGGCGAGGCGGACCTGCCCGTCATAATTCACAGCCGGGAGGCTGAAAAGGACACCATGGAGATACTGAAGGAATCTGGAATCACGAGCGGAGTGCTTCACTGCTTCTCAGGCGACAGGGACATGGCGGAGCAGGCGATGTCCATGGGTTTCTTCATCTCTCTGGCTGGTCCTGTAACGTTCAAAAAATCTTTGCAGCTGAAAGAGATAGCAGGGGCGATACCCGACGACTACCTGTTGGTTGAAACGGACGCCCCCTACCTGACACCCGAGCCCTTCCGTGGAAGACGCAACGAACCGGCCTATATGCGGCATACGGTAAAGCTGCTGGCAGAGTTGAGGGGTGTGAGCTACGAAGATCTTGCGCGGATCACCACCCTCAACGCCAAGCGTCTTTTCAGGATAGGACCGGTTTCCGAGCAGGCGGAGGTCGCCTATAAAATCCGCGACAGCCTGTATCTGAATATAACCAACAGGTGCACGAATACCTGTTCTTTCTGCGTCAAATTCCGCTCCGATTTTGTGAAGGGGCATAAACTCAGGCTGTTGCGTGAGCCTGACGAGGAAGAAATCAAGCGCGCAATCGGAGATCCTTCCGCTTACAGGGAAATCGTTTTCTGCGGCTACGGCGAACCGCTCCTCCGACTCGACGCGGTAAGAAACGTCGCCAAATGGGTCAAGGACAACAAGGGGACGGTCAGAATCAATACCAACGGTCATGCCAATCTCATACATAAACGGGACATACTTCCCGAACTGAGAGGCATTGTAGACAGTATTTCCATCAGCCTGGACGCACAGGACGAAGAGACTTACAACAGGCTGTGCAGGCCGGCATTCAGGAACGCCTATGCCGAAATCCTCAGGTTTATTAAACGGGCGGCAGAGGTGATCCCCCATGTCCAGGTCACGGTCGTGGAGCTGCCGGGAGTGGATGTCGAAAAATGCAGGCGGATAGCCACGGAACTGGGAGCAAATTTCAGGCTGCGCAAATATGACGTGGTGGGCTGACTACCCTCCCCGGGTTCGTCCTATTTCCCGACGACTTTCTTTACCATCTCAATCAGTGCCTTCGGACTGAAAGGCTTCGTGATGTACCGGGTAACCCCGCATTCCAAACCGAGCCGCTCGTGGGTATCCTCACCCTTCGCCGTAAGCATAAAGATGGGGATATCCTTCAAATCGGGATCCCGCCTGATGGAAGCACAGATTTCGAGGCCGCTTACCTCCGGCATCATCCAGTCCAGAATGACCAGGTCCGGCCTCTCTCTCCTGATGACCTCCAGGGCATTCCTGCCCTCCCTCAGAGTAACCACACTTATTCCCGCAGACCGAAGCCTGTCTTCGAGCATCATGAGAATGAAAGGTTCGTCATCGATGACAACCACCTTGCTCATTCCGCCTCCGTGCAAAGAAGCGACAATATTGCCCCCGCGTTGAAAGAAGAATGAAGCGGCGACGGCGCCGCTATCGCAGCCGCTGTCAAAGATCCTGGATCATCTGCAGCTG